>JBDTAT010000127.1:0-4089 GCA_039924505.1 Bryobacteraceae bacterium | reverse complement strand
ATCACCCAACAGACCGGACGCCAGGAACAAGGAGTGGTTCTCGGTTTGACACAATCCTTAACATCCGTGGCGCAGATCGTCGCGCCGTCATTGGCGGGATTTTTGATCGACCGGCAGTGGCTGGCGGCCTGGGCGCTCACCGCCGCGGCGGCCACCGGCGCGGGAATGTTCGTGCGCAGCGCGAAACGGCGGGCGTAATCAGTGGAGACAACTTTTCATGCAGCGATGCTTTTTTTGGTTCGTAGTCTGCGCCGTCACTATCGCGGCGCAGCAGCAGCCGGCGGTGCCGTCCGCCATGGCTCGGAAAATGGCGGTTGCCAACCACATCTTCCGGCTCCGTGGCGCGCTTACAGAGCCGAGCCCTCTCACGCCGCGGGAGGTTGCCCTCGGCTATCTTCGCAAACTGGCGCCCGCCTATGGGCTTTCGAATGACGATCTGGCAACCGCGTATGCCGCCAAGGAATTCCGCACGGAATCGAATGGCGTCACTCATCTGATCTTCCACCAGAAGTTCGACGGCGCAGACGTGGAGAACGCCGTCTGGGTAGCGAACGTCGATCGTGACGGCCGTCTGTTGAATGTAGGCGGCCGGCTGTATCCGCGCCCTCCGGCGGCTTGGTATCTCCCGGATTCCAGCCGGTCCATCGCGGCCGTGCGGGCTGCGGCGCAGGCTGTGAATCCGAAGCTCGCCGCCGGCTATTCGCCGTTCGCCAAAGCGGCGGCGGAGCGCACCGTGCGTTACGCGCAGGATAATTTCGGCGCCGATCTGGAGGGCCGCGCCGCCTGGTTTGCCGTGAATGGCAGCGTTTATCCCGTGTGGCGTTTCCGCGTCGTCGATGCCGGCGGCCATCGCGCTTACGCCGTAATGATAGAGAGCCGCACCAATCGCGTGCTCGCCAAAAATCCCGTGACGTTCTTCCAGAATCCGCCGCCGCCGCCGCGCGGTCTGGTGTACGATCGCAACCCGCAGCCGGACGCCGCACCCGGTGTGCTTTCCACCACGCCGCCTCCATTCGTCGATCGCGTCCTCCGCTCGTTCGCCGGCGATCCGGTGGCATCGCCCAAGGGTTGGGTAATCGGCGCGGAGACCGCTGGCAATAACGTAGTCGCCGGCACAAATCCATCCGGTGTAGAGTGCGCGCCCGGGCCGGTTCCCTGCCCGCTTCGTCCCGCCACCTCCGTCGCCGCCAACCTCGACTTCAGTTTCCCGCTGCAAGTGGGCGCCAGTGCGCCCGCGCCCAGCACCTTCCCCGGCGCGGCTGTTACCAATCTTTTTTATTGGGCCAATCGCGCGCATGATCTGTATTACGCGCTCGGCTTCGACGAAGCGGCCGGCAACTTTCAGGACAACAACTTCGGCCATCCCGGCGCCGCCAACGACGCCGTCTACGCCTACGCCCAGGACGCCGATGCGTTGGAAGGTGGCGCCGCGCTCGACAATTCCGACTTCGGCGCTACGCTCGGAACTTTCGCCGATGTCACCGAGGATGGCGTGCGCCCGCGCCTGGCTATGTTCGTCTCACGCTTCGGCGGTGTTTTCACGGACCCCGATCTGGACGCCGAAACCATCCTCCATGAATATACTCACGGTGTCACGCTGCGCCTGGTTCAGCAGCTCTACACCACCGCGCAAGGCGCAGCGATGGGCGAGGCGTGGAGCGATTTCTTCGCGCTCGAATTTCTCACCCCGCAGGGCGCTCCACCGGATGGCGGCTACGATTTTGGCGCGTATTTCTCGCAGGCCTTCGGCAACGGCATCCGCCCGTATCCATATTCCACGAATTTCAACATCAATCCATTGACCTACGCCGATCTCGGCCACGTCATCTACCGGCCGGAAGCGCACGCCGACGGCTGCATCTGGGTGGAGGCGCTGTGGCAGGCGCGCGCGGCTCTCATCCAACAATTCGGCGATCGAGAAGGCCGGAGGCGCATGCGCCAGCTCTCGATTGACAGCATGACTATGTCTCCGCCCGCGCCCTCCATGGTCGACGCGCGCGACGCATTCCTGCTGGCTGAACAAGTGGATTACAACGGCGCCAGCCAATCCGGATTGTGGGCCGCGTTCGCCAAGCGTGGACTCGGCGCGCTCGCGCAGAGCGGCACCGGCGACTCCATTCACATTTCGCCCTCGTTCGATGTCCCCTCCACCACCGCTTCGCTCGGCTTTTACGAAAGTTCCTACGTCATCGGCGAATCGGTGCGCGTCGTGCTCTCGGACCCCAACCTCACCGCGTCCACCGCGCATGTCCAGTTAACCTCCAGTTCCGGTGACATCGAAAATCTTCAGCTCCAGCAAACCGGCATGATCTATACCGGATCGATTTTCACCGATTACGCGCCCGTCGGCCGCGGCGATGGCCTGTTGGAGCTTGCCCCGGGCGATTCCATCTCCGCCTATTACGTCGACTTGGGCAACCCCAGCGGCGCCGCGCTGATTCAAAAAAATGTGAAGGCGTATCCGGATTATTTCCAAACCTTCGCGCCGCCCGCCAAGCTGCAATTCGACGGAGAAAAACCGTTGGGCCTGCGCGGTGAGCCAACCGCCAACATGCTGCGCGCGCTGCCGTTTCCGTTCCCCTTCTTCGGCCAAAATTACACCGCCATCTGGGTCTACAACAATGGCATTCTCACTTTCGATCTGCCCGATTTCTCGCCCTGCGGCGACCTGCCGTCCCTCTCGCTGCTAAAGGCCGTCGCGCCCATGTGGATGCAGCTTCGCACCGACGGCGCCATCCAGCCGAAAGAAGACGTCTACGTCAGCCAGACGGACAACTCCGTCACCTTCCATTGGGTCGCTGAGACGTCCGCGGACATCGAGTTCCTCAAGCCTCCGTCGCCTGTGAATTTTGCCGCGACGCTTTTTAACGACGGCCGTATTGAGTTTCAGTACGGCGACGGCAATCGCGATCTTGTCAGCGGCTCCCAGTTGTTCGGATGCCCGGCGCAACCGCCCACCGTCGGCATCTCGAACGGTCACGAAACGTTCGCCGAGCCGGTCGTCACACACGATTCGCAAGGCAGCCTTCAGACTGCTCTCGGCGTGACGCTGGAGCCAGGCTTCGTACCCCACGGTGGCGCGTACCTCACGCTCGAAACCCCGGCCGATGGCGATACCGTACAGGGGCTGCTGTCCGGCACGGGCTTGGTTTACGACAGCGAGCCCGACAACGAGATTCGCCGCGTGGACGTGATCGTCGATGGCGTGGCCCGTGCCCCCGCGTCGCTCCACGCGCCGAAAACTCTGTTCTGCGCCGCCAATCCGGTGAATGGATGCCCGTTCATCGGCTTCACCTTCACGCTCAGCACGGCCTTTGAAGGGATCACGCCCGGCAAGCACACCCTGCAATTGCGTGCCACCAATTCGCGCGGTGTGATTACGGTCGCGCCGGATCAACCGCTGACGTTCACGGTTCAGGGTGGCGATGCCGCGCCCTACGCAAGCATTACCGCGCCAGCCGATGGTGACACGGTTTCCGGCATCGTCCCCGTCACCGGTTATTTCGCGCTACCGGATGCGCTGCTGCGCGGCGTCGACGTCATTCTCGATGGCTTGTCTTATGGCGCGGCCCGCTACGGTCTCAATCAGCAATCGGTGTGCGCGGCGCTGCCCGGCAATCCGCCCAACTGCCCGCGCATCGGTTTCTCGTTTAACCTGGATACGACTGCCGAAAACCAAACCGGCAAAATTTTGGTAGGCAACGGTCCGCACTCCCTGCAGGTCCGCGCCACGGATGTTTACGGCCGCACGTTCACCGCGCCGCCCAAGCCGGCCGCGATAACCGTCAACAACCCGGTGCATCCCAAGCCGGTCGCGCTTATCACGGCGCCCGCCGCCAACCAGACAGTCGGCGGCGTGCTTCACGTTTCCGGCTACGCTTACGATAGCGGCGGAACAGTCGTGACCGTTTCCCTGATGATCGACGGCTACCGGTACAACAATCCGGTGGCATACGGAACGCCCGCGCCCGATGTTTGCGCGGCGCTCCCGAACGTCACCGCGTGCCCGAATATCGGCTTCAGCGTGGATTTCGATTCCACCCGCCTTTCAAACGGCCCGCACACTTTATCCATACTGGTAAAGGATGA
>JBDTAT010000126.1:0-5301 GCA_039924505.1 Bryobacteraceae bacterium | reverse complement strand
AGAATCACCATCAGCGCCGCCTGCCGCAGATAGGTCGACTTGCCGCCCATGTTCGGCCCGGTAATCACCGCGACGAATTCCTGTTCCGAATTCAGATACAGATCGTTCGGAATGAAGCGGACCGCGTCTTTCTCGGTCAGTTTTTCAATCACCGGATGGCGGCCGGCCATCACCCGCAGTTCGCCGGAATCGGAAAACCGCGGCCGCGAATAGTGGTTCTCCGCCGCCACCTGCGCCAGCGCCACCGTAACGTCGATCTCCGCCACTGCGGCGGCCGTGTGGCGAATCCGCGTCGAGTGGGTGGCCGCAAACGTCCGCAGCTCGCTAAAAATCTCGCGTTCCAGCGCCAATATTTTCTCTTCCGCTTCCAGGATCTTGCTTTCCAGTTCCTTCAGCTCCGGCGTCGTGAAGCGCTCGGCATTCACCAGCGTCTGCTTCCGCTCATAATCGGCGGGCGCGTGAGGCAGGTTGGCCTTCGATATCTCGATGTAGTACCCGAAAATATTGTTGAACCGCACCTTCAGCGATTGGATGCCGGTGCGCGCCCGCTCACGCGTTTCGATATCGGCGATATACTGCCGGCTGTTCCGCGTCAGATCGCGCAGCTCATCGAGCGCCGCATTCGCCCCGTCGCGAATCGCTCCGCCATCCGCCAGATTCACGGGAGGATTATCGGCGAGGCCGGCCAGTATCCGGTCCCGCACCTCTTCCACTTCATCCAGCGCCTCGTCGAGTGCAAGCAGCCGCGCGGCCGCGCAGGATGAAACCAATTTCTTCAACGCCGGAACCGCCGCCAGCGACTTTCCGAGCGCCACCATCTCACGCGGTCCCGCCGTGCCCAGCGTCACCTTCGCCAGCAGCCGTTCCAAATCCAGAATATGGCCGAGTTGCGCCGCCAGTTCGGCCCGCATAATCGCTCCGCGCAGCAATTCCTCCACCGCGTCCAGCCGCGCGTCGATTTCGGCCGCATCGAGCGATGGACCGAGCAGGCGCCGCCGCATCAAACGTCCGCCCATCCCCGTCCCGGTGCGGTCGATCGCAGCCAGCAGTGTCGATTGCCTGGATTCCCCGGCAAACAGCGGCTCCACTAATTCCAGATTGCGCACTGTTACGGCGTCGAGAAGCAGCGCCTCCGACCGGTCGTAGTACGATGGACGATCCAAATGGTCGAGCGCCGATTTCTGCGTCTCCTGCAAGTAGTGCAGAATGGCGCCGGCCGCGCCCACCGCCAGCGGCTTGTTCTCCAGGCCGCATCCATCCAGCGCCAGCAAGTGGAAATGATCGCGCAAGCTGCGGTCCGCGTAGTCCAGGCTGAACGTCCACGGCTCCCGCTGCGTTCGCAGGCACGCGACTCCTTCCAGGACCGCATCGCCCGCCACCAGAATTTCACGCGCATTCAAGTTTTCGAGCGCCGCCGCCACATCCGCGCAATCGAGTTCGGTGGCGCGGAATTCGCCCGTCGAGATATCCACGTGCGCGAGGCCTGCGCGGTCTCCCACGGCTGTAACGGCGGTCAAATAATTATTTTCGTGGGACCGCAGCAACCCCGGCTCGGTCGCCGTCCCCGGCGTCACGATGCGCGTGATCTCCCGCTTAACCAGTTTCTTGGCGAAGCGCGGATCTTCCATCTGATCGCAGATCGCGACGCGGTAGCCTTTCTGAATCAGGCGCGCGAGATATCCGTCGGCCGCATGATACGGCACGCCGCACATCGGGATGGCTTGGCCTTTTTCCTTGTTGCGAGCCGTCAAAGTGATTTCGAGCTCCCGCGCCGCGGTCACCGCGTCGTCGTAGAACAACTCGTAGAAATCGCCCAGGCGGAATAACAGCAGCGCGTTCGGAACCTGCTGTTTAATCGAGTGGTATTGCCGCATCAGCGGCGTCGAAGCGTCCGGCGTCATTCGTTATTCGTCGGGCGACTCCGCCAGCACTTTCTCGTACACTGCGCGCGCATGATCGTACGCCGCGCGCGCCTCCGCCCGCTCCGCGGGACGCGTGTTCAGAGCCTTCTGCGTCCAGCACTGGCTCACCGCCGTCAGGCACCATTGCGCGCTGCGCCGCGACGCGCGAACCGGCTTGCCGCCGACGATGGCGAAGATGGGATTGGTGTGCGACGAAGGCAGAATGCGCACCGCGATCCAACTGCTCTTCTCAATCCGAGCGTCGAAGGTAACTGTCTGCAGTGCGCCATCGGCGGCCACGATCTTCCGCTCCGCGGATTTTCCGTTGACAATCAACTCTACCGGCACTGTGCGTGTGTCGCCGATGCGCGCCCGCTCCAAATCCCAGTACGGTTTTTCGTTCCACGCTTTTTTGCGCAGCGCCTCGTCCGGCAATGGGTCCAGCCACGCGGCCACCCGCACCTCCGCGTGAATCTTCCCGGGCGCCGCCATCTCAATCTCACTGCCCTTCACTCCCACCTCTTGCCCGTTCACTTTGAAATCCATCAGGTGGCTGCGTCCGTCGGAAACATAACTGCGGCCCTCCGCGATTCCCTTCAGATAGCCGGCGTAAGACAGGCCGCCGTCCATTTTCACGTAACTGCGGCCCATGCCAACGCGATTGTCGTAGATGCACGGAAAATCGGTCTCGCCGCTGATGCGCGTGCGGAAGCCGGCGTTCAATGTTTGATACCAGATGTTCAATTCCCAAATTGCCGGTGTATCGACGCTCGAAATAAAATCCACCGCGCCCGGCGCCGTCACGTCCACGATGTACTCGTTGGCGCCAATGCCGTCAAACGCCGGCATCTCGAAATTCGGCAGCTCCCGTCCGCCGACCTCCAGCCCCCAGCCGGAGTGCGCGAATCCGACCACCGCGCCCTGCGCTTTGCCCCAGCGCAAAATCGGCAGATCCCACGACGGCCAATCTTCAATCCGTTTCGTCCCGGGATAATCCTGATCTTTCAAACCCAACAGCACCAGATGCCCGGCGTGGCTCGACGGAAAACCGGAGACCTCCAGATCGTAGTGCATAATCCGGTCCGGCGTCGAAAGCGGATTATCCTTTCCCGTAAAAAACTGTTTCTGGTAGTAGTAACACGGCCCCCAGGTGAGCACGCTCGCCAGGTTCAAGGCCTCGCCGCGAATCTGCCGGATCATGTCGTCTGGCAGAACGCCCTCCGTCGGATTCTGGTAATGCGAGCAGCCCGCCGCATGCACGTGGTGGTCGCCCGAATACCACCCGTATTTCGACGGATCGATCCAGCGCTCCAACTGAAACCGCAAGTCCGAAGGCCCGTCCGCATCCACCGCCAGTTCCTTCGTGTGCGTGCGGTATTCCGGGCCGCTGGTATACGTAACGTTGTAATAGCCGGCCGGCAATCGCACGGTCTCGCCGTCATAGCGGTAAATCTGTGGCTCGAAAAAGAAGTCCGGTGCCAGCCGCTTGGCCCGGTCCGGATAGACGCGGCTCAGACGGTCGCGAATGACGAACGACGCAATCGACGGCTTTCCGTTTTCGTCCGTAATATGCAGCACGATCGGGCGCGAGGGCAGCGCCGTGAAGACGATCGGGATCGCGTTGCGGTATCCGATGTCCGCGGTTCCCTGCCCCACGTTGAAGCCGATCAGCGCCGAGCGCTGGCCGCGGTCGCGGCTGTAGATTTCCAGAATCGCGTACTCGAGGCCCAATCCCGAGAGCCGCTTCACCATCGGCGGGTCTTTATATAAGGAGATGCCGGCCCACTTATCGCGCGCTTCGGCGGGCGTCAATTTCAGCGGCGGCTCCGGGGAGCTATTCGACTTGATGTATACGTCTCCGCTGTTCGGGCTCTCCACCGCCAGCAGCGCCGTGACGTTGGCGTCGTTGATCACTTTCACCAGGAACAGCCGCGTCCCGCCCTCCACCAGCTCCGGCTTCGCCGCACCCGGCTCCACTTTCACGCGGCTTTCGGCGTTAATTTCAACAACCGCCAGCGCGTGCCGGTCGAGAATCGCCGCGATCTGCCGCACTGCGGCGCCTTCGTCGGGATTCGCGATGGCCGCGTCGATGCCGCGCACCTCCGCCGGGGGCAACGGCTGACCGAGATAATTCATGGCTTCCTGCAGCCGCCGTACCTGTTGCGCCAGCGGCTGCAGCGGTATGGTTGTCTCCGGCATCTGCGCAAAAGCCGTGACCGAAGCCGCGGCGGACAGCCAATATAAAAATGTCCGTGTTTGATGCATGAAGAATGGCCTCTCCGAAACTATAGCGTAACCAGCCCAAGGGGGGACACTGAGGGCAAGCGTCCGTCCACCTGCCGAGGTTCAGCCGGCAGAATTGCGGGGGCGGCGCCGCCCGCTTTCGATTTTTCCGCCAACGGGCCACAGCAGTTGACAGAAACCGGCAAAATTATTAATCTCGGGACATGGACATGGTCCGCCTTACTCCGGAACGCAAAGCGCAACTTGACGACTACGCCCAGCGGCACGGACAAGATATGGCTGCTGCGCTTGATGACGTGCTGGCGAACTATCTGGAATGGGAGCGGCAGGACTACATTGAAACGGTGGATGCTGTCCGGGAAGCGTATGAGGACGTAAAGGCCGGTGCCACCCGGCCCGCCAGTGAATTTCTTGAAGAGCTACGCGAGAAGCATGGCCTTCCGCGTTGAAATCACCCCGCGGGCAGAACAAGATGCGAATGCAATTCTTGAATGGCTGCTGCCGCAACAGGCCGGTGAAGCCGGGTTGCGATGGTTTTTGAAATTGAAAGAAGCCATTGCTTCCCTTGCAGATTTACCCGGACGTTGCACATTAGCTCCTGAAAACGCCTCTATATCGTTCGAGATGCGGCAGTTGCTCTATGGCCGCAAGCCGCATGTGTACCGGATACTTTTCACCATCGGCGGCGACGTGTTTTATGTGCTTCGCATCCGGCATGGCCGCCGTAGGCATATCGCCGAACCGCATTAGCAAAGCCGTCCACGGACCGCGAAAACTTTTCTGGCAGGCAAACTAGCCGCCACAACCGCGAAACCTTTCCCACAATGAAAATGATGACTCCGAACACGATTATGAGATTCCGCGTATATTGAGTCGGATATATCCCACAATGCGCCGCCGATAGCGGCAGCGCCGCCAGTCGCACCTATTTTGCCGCGGTCCGCGGTTTCCGCGCTAGAAGATTCGACTCCGTCATTCGCCCAGCCGCGAAGTCATAGCCGCAATCACATATTCCCCTCCCCGCCCGGCCAGGCGCCAAGAGCCGAACCCGCTAATCCCGGGCAATCCCCGCACTCAGGAAAATCGGCGTTTCCGACGATAGACCGGGTGCATGCCTTTGTCAGCCGGAAGCCGCCTGGGGCCATACACCATCGTC
>JBDTAT010000125.1:0-2948 GCA_039924505.1 Bryobacteraceae bacterium | reverse complement strand
CCCGGACCATCCGGGTTGCATCTACGGCGAGATGAACATGTGCTTGCGGCCTTGCCAGCAGGCGGTCGGAGTGGACGAGTACCGGCATGAGGCGGCGCGCGTCGAACAATTCCTGAAGACCGGCGGCGCCACGCTGCTCGATACCATCACCGCCGCGCGCAACCGGTTGAGCGAAGAAATGAACTTCGAGGAAGCCGCACGCCAGCATAAGCGCTACGAGCAAGTGGAAAAGATTCTCGCTCTGCGCGACGATCTGGCGCACGATATCGACCGGCTATGGGGAGTGGCGGTCACTCCATCGGCGGAAGTGGAGGCGGTGGAGTTGTGGTTCGTTGCCAAAGGCGCGTGGTTGCCAGCGCGGCGTTTCCATCTCGCGTCCGCGGCCGGAGACCGGATGGTCTCCATGGATCAACGACTCCGGGAATCGGCCGCCGGAATCGCGCCGCCGCAGATCGCGCAGAAAGACCGGCAGGAGGCGCTGGCGCTATTGGCCCGCTGGTATTATTCAAGCTGGCGCGACGGCGAGTTTTTGCTCTTCGAGAGTCTCGAAAAGATCCCGTACCGCAAACTCGTGAACGCTATTTCGCGCGTCGCCAAGGGAATCGTTACGCCGGCAGCGCCTTCACCAAATCGCGGCTGAGCGCGCTCGGCGCCCAGTATTTCTCGATGTGCTCCACCACCAGCTCGGTCCCCCGGGGATGGCTGACGTGCGGCGCCGCCTCCGGGTTGTACATGGAATCCGTCAGGTCGCGCACCAGCACGCAATGAATGCCCCACTTGGTCATTTGCTTGATGGCGAACGTGCGGTTAAGGATGCACATATTCACATGTACGCCCATCACCAGCAGATTCTCAATGCCCCGGTAGCGTAGAAAGCTGTAAACTTCGGCGCCCTTGTCGGAGATGACGTCGCCCGCGCCAATCTTCAGCGTCGCGATTTCACGCGTCCACGCTTTGTAGAACTTATCGTGCGTCTCGCACCCGCCAGCTTTATCGTCAATCGGCAGCGGCGGATCGGACAGAGCCAGGGAAGCCGGCGGAGCCACTTGCGGCGCCGCGAGAATCCGCCGCCGCGCCGGGTGGTCTTTGTAGAATTCCATCACCTCCGAGGGCGCGTGTATGATCTGGAGACCTGCTCCGCGAGATTGCTCCAGAACGGGTTCCATGCGGCGGGCCAACTCCGCGACGCGCCCCGCCGAACCCTTGCACCAGTGGTTGTTCCACATATCGCAGATGACGACGCCGGTTTGCGGCACGGGGAAATCGCGTGAGAAATTAACTTCCTGCCACACGCCGCTGCCCTTGAACACTTCCAAGCGGCTGCGCAGAGGAAGATGAATTGTACCCTCCGTGGAGCGGGAAGCGGCGGCCATCGCAGCCGCAGGCAGCGCGGCGAACAACGCGCGCCGGGTGAAATTCACGGACATGGGAACCTCCTTGCGGTCCTGATGTTACCGGTTGTACTTGGGCGTCACGCCCCGGAGCTTCGCCCACACGCCATCCACCGCTTCGAGCGTCGCTTGATCCAGCGGCTTGTCGTCCACCAGCTTCAAATTCTGATCCAGTTGTTCCAGTTTCGACGCGCCCAAGATGACGCAGTCGGCTTGCGTGTGGCGCAGAAGCCAGGTCAGCGACAGGCTTACCATCGATCGGCCGGCGCGCTCGGCGATGCCGCGCAATTCCTCCACCGCCTCGAAGTAGCCGGCGTGCCAGTAACGGTCCAGATACATCCGATTCTTGTCGAACCGTGTGCCGCGCACTGGCGCTTCGCCCGTTTGCTTGCCGGTCAGCATGCCGCCGGCCAGCGGATTGTACACCACGGTCGAGACGCCGAACTGCTTGCACATCGGCAGGTATTCCTGTTCGATGCCGCGCGCCAGCAGATTGTACATGGGCTGCGAAATCACCACCGGCTTGTAACCGTGTTTCTCCGCCACGCACAGCATCTGCGTCACCTGCCAGCCGGAATAATTCGAGCAGGCGGGATAGCGCACTTTTCCGTCGCGCACCAACTGGTCCATTGCCGCTAGCGTCTCCTCAATCGGCGCGTCGTAGTCGGGCTGGTGCAGATAATAAATATCGAGAAAATCCGTCTCGAGACGGCGCAGGCTGTCCTCGACGCCCCGCAGGATAGCGGCGCGGGAAAGCCCCACCATGTCGGGGCTTTCGCCCATTTTTCCGTGCACCTTGCTGGCAAGAACCACGCGCTGGCGCCGGCCTTTCAGCGCTTTACCGGTCATCGTTTCAGATGTTCCGGCGTTATAGACGTTGGCGGTGTCGAAGAAATTGACGCCACCTTCGAGACACCGCTCCACCATGCGAACGGACGCCGCCTCGTCCGTCTGGCCGCCAAACGTCATCGTGCCGAAGCAGATGCGCGAAACGCTGAGGTCTGTATTTTTTAGTTTGATTTTATCCATGGTTGCCGCCGCGTCACCTTAAACGAATAGCATAGCGGATCGCCGATTCAGAAACTCGACCTTCACTCGTTTGTTCTCAACGTTGGATTTTCCCAGGTTTCTGCCGCTTTTGACGACCGCCGGAGTCGCCAGTGCTGGGAAACCGAACTGATTTTACCGAGCCATGCGCGTCGGCAAGCGGTCCTGCACGACTGCGACCACGGGCTGCTAGCCGCTGCAACCTTTTTCGGTGACAACCGAAATTCAACTCAATTTCCAATTAAATCAGCTACTTGCAAAATGGCCGGTTCGGAACAGGCGCTTCGTCTGCTATGTTCATACCGGGAAAGAAATGCGAGTGGCCACTCAGCCTTTCCAAATGGTGTTTCCGAAACCCGGTGGATAGTAGGGTCCGCCGGGCGGCGGAACAGGCATCGGTGTCTGAAAAAGAGAGAGCAAGCCGTTACAGGTAGCCGGTTTCAAGCGAACGGTTCCCGAAAATCAGCGTTTTCTTGGGCGGGAACGCTGATCCAAGGGAATCGCAAGCCG
>JBDTAT010000124.1:0-7663 GCA_039924505.1 Bryobacteraceae bacterium | reverse complement strand
CGACGGGATTCGGTTTTCGCTGGCTCCGGCGGGCGATGGAGCGCCGGACGCGGTGGTTGCGCACGGCCAGACGATTGCGCTTCCGGCTGGACGGTTCAACCGGGTGTACGTGCTGGCCGCTTCCGCGGATGGCGACCAGAAGGCAATATTCCACCTTGGCGAGCGGCCGGTGGAATTGACGATTGAGAACTGGGGCGGCTTTATCGGCCAATGGGACGACCGCACGTGGAACAAGACGGAAGTTACAGTGCAGCCGCGCAGGCTGCCACCCGGAATTGAGCCGGGCAGCCCGCAGGCGGCGCGATTCCTGCGGCCACGGACGCGGACGGTGCTGGAATATACCGGCCTGAATCCGGGCTTCATCAAGCGCGATCCGGTGGCGTGGTTCGCCTCGCATCATCACACGGCGGATGGAGCGAATGAGCCGTACTCGTATTCGTACCTGTTTGCGTATCCCATAGATGCGCCGCCGAACGCGAAGACGCTGACGCTTCCGGACAACGACAAGATCCGCATTCTGGCGGTGAGCGTGGCCCAGGAGGGACCGGAAGTCAAGCCGGCCGAGCCGCTATACGCCACGCTGACGCGGTAGCCGGCGGCCTGGGAAACCGCTCCCTCACAGTCGCGGCTCGGAATGCGGATGGCCGGACCGAGGAAGGAGGCGCTACGGTCGCGGCTCAACGGGCCGCTAGTTTCTTTTGCATATCCTCTAGAGACACGCCTTTGGTTTCGGGATAGACGATGGCCACTACGATCAACTGGAGGACCATCATCGCCGAGAAAAATACGAACGGCAGGCCCTTGGAAGAGGCGGCGATGACCGGGAAAGTCCAGGAGATCAGCGCATTCATGAACCAATGCGTGAAGGTGCCGAGGCTTTGGCCTTTGGCGCGGACGCTGGTGGGGAATACTTCGCTCAAGTAAACCCAGATGACGGCACCCTGGGAAAACCCGAAGAACGCGATGAAGCCAATCAACAGCCACACCAGCAAATCTTCGTGATTCCCCACGAAGAAGATGGCCGCGACGCCGCCTAAACATGCCGCGGTGCCGACGGAGCCGATGATGAGCAGCGTTTTGCGGCCGACTCTGTCGATGATCGACATGGCAAGGATGGTGAAGACGAGGTTGGTGGCGCCGATGGCGACGGATTGCAAATCGCTGGACACCTTGCTGAAGCCGGCGCGCGCGAAGATGTCATTCAGGTAATACAGGATGGCGTTGATGCCGGAGAGCTGATTGAACATCGCGATGGAGACGGCGAGAAAGATCGGCAGGCGGAATTTCGCGCTGAATAGGGGTTCCTGGCCGCGGCCGTGCTCGAGATCGCCGGCTGCTATCATGTCGTGCAGTTCCCTTTCGACATCCTGTTCGCCGATTTGTTCCAGAACATCGCGCGCTTCCCGAACGCGTCCTTTTTTCACCAGCCAGCGCGGGCTGCGCGGGATGACGAACAACATGACGAGGAAGAGGGCCGCTGGAAATGCGGAAATCCCAAGCTTCCAGCGCCATTCCGCCGCGCCGGGCGCCAGCACGCCGACCGCGTAATTCGACAGATAGGCGAGCAGGATTCCGCCGACGATATTCAATTGGAAGACACCGACCAGGCGGCCGCGCCATTTGGCGGGCGCAATTTCGGCGATGTACATGGGGCCTAACACGCTGGAGCCGCCGATTCCAAGGCCGCCGATGAAGCGGGCGATGACGAGCGAATTCCAATCCCAGGCGAACGCGCAGCCGAGGGCCGAGATCAGGTAGAGCACGGCCATGCCGCGCAGACTATCGCGGCGTCCATATTTATCGCCGGGAATGCCGACCAGCATCGCGCCGAGGATGGTGCCGAGCAGAGCGCTGGCGACGGTGAGGCCGAGGTTGCCAGGCGACAGGTCGAATGTTTTGGTGAGTGCGGCGGTGACGCCGGAAATTACGGCCGTATCGAATCCAAACAGCAGGCCGCCGAGCGCGGCGACCACGGTGCTTTTGATAAGAGCGGAAGAGAGAGTCATGCGTGTTCAGGGTGCGCCCGGGCGGCCGATACCAACTCCGTATTGTACGCGAGATTCCGGATTGCCGGCGTGGGAGAGTGGCGAAGGGAATCTTCGAAACTTCGGTATAGTGAAGGAAGATGCTGGCGCGCGTGGGGCTTGCTTTGGTTGTGCTGGGCTTGCCGATGGCTGCGCAGCTCAGTTGCCCACCGACGGCGGTCTGGTCAACGTGCGACCTCGTGTTTGACCTGACCGATGCGGAAATGGCGCAGCACCCGAATCCATATTTAACAGTCGATTTGCATGTGGAATTCCGTTCGCCGGCGCACAAGACTTTTTTAATGCCGGCGTTTTGGGATGGCGGGCGGCGGATGACGATCCGCTTCGCGCCGACCGAAGCAGGCGAGTGGGATTTCCGCGTCACCGGAAATTTGCCGCGCCTGCAGGATCAGACCGGCCACTTCACGGCAACGCCCTCGGAAGCGCCCGGATTCATTCATCCCGCCAACGTTCACCATTGGGCGACGGCCGACAACAAGCCGCACCTGTGGATGGGCGATACGGTTTCGCGATTCGCTTTTCTGGACGGGCCAACGTTTCAAGCGATCGCGGATGCGCGCGTGAAACAGAAATTCAATCACCTGCGGGGCATTGTGCTGGGGCGCGGCGCGGATATACGGCGGGTCTTTCCCGCTCCCGACCGGCCCAACACGGACTTCTTCCGCCAGCTTGACGAGCGCGTCCGCTATCTGAACGGGAAGGGCCTCACGGTCGATTTGCTGTTCGCCGCGAGCGCCACCGATATCGCGGCGCTGTTTCCCACCGAACCGCTGCGGCGGCGGTTCGTGCGTTACATCGTCGCGCGGTACGCCGCGGCGAACTTGACGTGGCAGGGAGTGGAAAGCTGGGAAAACGATAAGGACGGGCGTGCGCTGGTGAAAGAGATCGGGCTGCTGGTGAAGACTCTGGACCCGTATCAGCATCCGCGCTCCACGGGCGCGGAGGTGACATCGTCGGTGTTCTTAAACGAGGGGTGGATGGACTACGTGACGTCGCGGACGCCGGACGATGCGGTAGGCGCGGTGGAACACCAACTCTACACGACGCCGTTCGTCAACACGGGATTCGCGGTGGAAAATTCCGGAGCGGGAAAATCCGGCGCGCGCGATGTGGACTCCAGCGCTTTCCGTCACCGGCTGTGGAACGCGACGATGGACGGGGAATATCCGGTGTCGGCTAATACAGGCGTCGACGGGGATGGTTTCAAGGAAAACGCGAAGTACGCGGACTCGCCGGGCGCGCGCACGATGACGGCATGGTTCAATTTCTTTTCCGATACTCGGCACTGGGAACTGGAACCGTACTTTTATGTAGATGGCGGGCGGGCGCTCGCGCTGGATGGGGCCGAATATGTAGTTTACGTCGAAAAGCCTGGGCCAATTGAGCTAACGGTAGAAAAGCACGGATATGAAGTAACGTGGGTGAATCCGGCGAACGGAGAGGCGATAGAGGACAAGAAGCTCAACTCCGAGCATTTTACCGGCGAGCCGCCGGACAAGTCGCACGATTGGGTTTTGTTCGTCCATCGCAATGCGCATTTGAGCGGCTACAAATTCGAATCGCGCCCGGCGCCGGTGCAGGAGGTCGAGCAGGACGCGCGGAAGACGCCTTTCGACATCGTGGAGCCGAAGGCCGGCGAGTTATCGGTTTCGAAACCCGGCTATTACGCGGTGAAGCTGACGCGGGAGACGCGCGCGACGCGGTCGATGATGTATCTGTGGACGGCGGAGGTGATCGCGGACGGGCAGGGTTTCCGCGTGGTGGGAACCGGGTCCGAGGGGACGTTCCACATTCCGCCGAACCTGGTTGTGAACTATCCGGCGCTGCTGAACCTGCGCGTGTCGGCGCTGAATGCCAACGGCAAAGCGTATCAGATAGACAAGGTATACAATCTGGTTCCGTAATGGCGCGCATTGTTGCACTGGACACGACCAGCGAATTCGGCAGCATCGCGCTAGTGGAGAACGGGCGGGTGCTGGACGAGGCGCTGCTGCACTCGCCAGACGGTTTTGCTCACGTCCTGTTTCCGCGTTTGCAGAAGATGATGGATGAGCGCGAATGGAAAACAGCCGAGGTCGATTGCTTTGCGGCGACTGCCGGACCGGGATCGTTCACCGGCGTGCGGGTAGGACTGGCGGCGGTGAAGGGGCTAGCGGAAGCGGCGGGGAAGCCGGTGGTAGCGGTGTCGAATCTGGAAACGCTGGCATGGTTTGGAACGGCGGCGCTGCGGGCGGTGGTGGCGGACGCGCGGCGCGGACAGATTTACGGGGCAGTATACGACGGCGAGCTGCGGGCGGTGCGCGCGGAAGTGGTGATGGCGTTTCCCAACTGGCTGGCGGCAATCCCAGACGGAGATTTGGAATTTATCGCAGCCGACTTCACGCCATTTCAGGCAGCGCTGGGCGGCACGCGATTCGCGGACGTACCGGTGCGGCAGGCTCCGCGGGCGATGGCGGCGGCGGTTGCACAGATCGCGGCGGGGCGCTACGCGCGAGGCGAGGCGCAAGATCCGGCGGTGGTGGATGCGAATTACGTGCGGCGATCGGACGCGGAATTGTTTTGGAAGGAATAGGACGACTCCATCGGCGAGCGCGTTTTGGTGTAAAACAAAACTTGGCGGTCGTGTTTTGAGGATGCCGGTGGAAATCGTGCGGCGCGCGCTTGGTTTTCAGCGCCTTACGGGTGCGCGGGAGCGCTGACGATATCCACAGGTTCTTGCACAGGGTAAGCGGCACAATCCAAAGGTGTCAACTTTTGCATTGCCGAACGGGTGAAAGACCGATAAGGTAGAACGGTTGCCGATTATGCCGATGGATGTTGCGTCTGTAAAAGGACTGCCGGTAAATGTAGAGGCCGAGCGGTTCCTGCTCGGTTCCATTCTGATGGACGAGCCGCTGTTCGTACAGGTGGCGGGTACGATTGAAGCGAACGATTTCAGTCTGGAAAAGCACCGCCGGATTTTCGCCCGTATGGTGGATTTGTACGAGCGGAAGGAGCGGATCGACCGCATTGCGCTGGCCAATGAACTGATGAAGCGCAATGAGCTGGAGGCGTGCGACGGCCTGGCGTATCTGGTGTCGCTCGACGACGGCCTGCCGCGCATCGCGAACATCGACGGCTACATCCGGATTGTCAAAGACAAGGCGCTGCTGCGGCGCATTATTTTTACTTCGCAGAAGCTGATTGACCGCTGCCTGATCGGGGAAGACGGGCCGGACGATATTCTAGCCGGAGCCGAAGAGACGCTTCTGAAGCTGGGAGAGACGCGCAACCGGGATGCGTTGGCCAACCCGCGGCAAATCATCGCCGGCTTCGACGGGGGGCTGGAGGCGTTTCTCGATCCGAGCCAGCGCATTCAGGGATTGAGCACGGGCCTGGTGAAGTTCGACGATATGACGGGCGGACTTCACCGGGGCGAGCTGATTATTCTGGCGGCGCGGCCTTCCATGGGCAAAACGGCGCTGGCGCTGAACATGGCGCAGCACGTGGCGGCGAACCCGAAGATGCGTAAGACGGTGGCGGTATTTTCGCTCGAAATGTCGAAGGAGTCGCTGCTGACGCGCATGATCTGCGCCGGCGCGCGGGTGGACCAGCGGAAGTTCCGCATGGGTTATCTGGATGCGCAGGAGCGGTACCGGTTGCAGGAGACGGCCGCGGATTTGGCGGAGGCGCCGCTCTACATCGACGACACTGCCGGCGTGAATTTGATCGACATTCACGCGAAGCTGCGCCGTCTGAAAAGCGAGCGCGGGCTGGATTTGGTGATTGTAGATTATCTGCAACTGATGTCGGCGCGCGGGCGGCACGAGAACCGCAATCAGGAAGTGAGTACGCTGTCGCGTGGATTGAAGCTGCTGGCCAAGGAGCTGGACGCGCCGATGATGGTGCTGTCGCAGTTGAGCCGCGCGCCGGAGACGCGGCAGGGCGATCACCGGCCGCAGTTAAGCGACTTGCGCGAATCGGGCAGTATTGAGCAGGACGCCGATCTGGTGTGCTTCATTTTTCGCGAAGAGGTGTACAAGCCGGATCGCGACGATTTGAAGGGGCTGGCGGAGTTGATGGTGGCCAAACAGCGTAACGGTCCAACGGGCAAGGTGAAGATGGTTTTCCTGAAAGAGTTCACCAAGTTCGAGAATTACGCCGGGGATTTGGGCGAAGCGGGGGAGTAGCCTATCACCGGATTGGCTGGGTGTGAGTGCGCAGGAGGGCGGCTACATCCGCCTGGTTGTTTTCGAGGGCCTCATCGAGGGGCGTTTTGCCGCGCCCATTGCGGAGGTTGGGATCGGCTCCTTTTTCGAGCAGCAATTCGGCGACTTCGAGATGGCCCCAGGACGCGGCGTTATGCAGCGGCGTGGAGCCGGAGGCGGTGTCGCGGGCGTTGACGTCGGCGCCGTGGGCGATCAGGATAGCGGCGGCATCGCGGAAACCGGCGAGAGCGGCATCGGCGAGCGGCGTAGATCCGGAATCGTTGCGGGCGTTCACGCCGGCGCCGTGCGCGAGCAACAGCTCGACCACATCGGATTGACCTTTCAGCGCGGCGTCGTTGAGCAAAGTTGAGCCGCGATAGCGCGTGTTCGCCGACGCGCCTTTTTCGAGCAGGAGCGCGAGGAGTTCCGTCTCTCCGCGCATGACCGCCTCATCGAGAACGCGCGCGGCGGATTGGCCGCCCGCGTCGAGCTTGGCGCCGTGATCGAGCAGCGCCAGCACGACGGGCGCGCGGCGGTAGTGGACGGCGTCGTCAAGCGGGGTGGCTCCATTGAAGTCTTCGGCGTCGATTTTGGCGCCGGCGGCGAGCAGCACTTTGACGGCCGCCGCATGTCCGCGGGTGGCGGCCTCATGAAGAGGCGTCGATCCATCGACCTTGTTTTTCCGATTGACGATGGCGCCGCGGGCGATGAGGAGCTTGGCGGTTTCGGCCTCGCCGTTCCAAGCGGCTTCATCGAGCGGGGTGTTGCCGGGGATGTCCTGGGCGTTGACATCGGCTCCGCGGTCGAGCAGGAGTCCGGCGATCTTCACGTAGCCGCGTCCCGCGGCGAGGTGCAGCGCCGTGAAGCCATTGCGGTAACGGACGTGGAGATCGGCACCGCGATCGAGCAGCAACTGGACGACATCGAAATGATTAGTGATGACCGCATAGTGGAGCGGCGTGGAACCGCCCTCCAGGTGGCGGGCGTTGACGTCGGCTCCACGATCGAGGAGGAGTTTTGCGACCGCGAGTTCCCCGGACCAAGCGGCGTCATGAAGCGGCGTGCCACCGAGGGGGCCGAGTTGGTTGACCGGCGCGCCTCGATCGAGCAGCAGCTTGACCTGTTCGAGATCGCCGGCGCGCGCCGCTTTGTTCAGATCGCCGGTGGTGGCCGGAGCGAAGGCCAGAAACATCCAGACGAACAGCGGGAGCATGCGTCGATTTTAGCGCGGTGGATGCTCCACCCGGTTCCTGGCTCGACCGATGGCGCGCGCCGCAAGTTGAAATTTCCTCAGGAACCATCTGTGGTATGTTCAATAGCGTCAAATAGAGACCGCTATCGCCGATGTTCTCGATTTGCATTCCTACGCCGATCACACCTCACAGCCGGCCTCTCCGCCCACCCGAGACGCAATCCGCAAGCTTTCGCCGG
>JBDTAT010000123.1:0-2722 GCA_039924505.1 Bryobacteraceae bacterium | reverse complement strand
GCTTGTCAAATTCTGCCGATACCGAATCCTTTTGTCGGTCGTCAGTAAAAGATCAAACCCTGCATCTTCGGGCAACCTGAGTAGTTCGCCATTTGAAATCCTGTCCCACCCGCGCTCTATCGCCTCTGTGACCTCGTGACCGGCAAGCGCCCCAGCAATACCGCTTGGGGTGCCGTGGTCAAAGAGGATGCGCATTTGTCGAAGTGGTCGAACCAACGGGAACGGGCGGCGCGTCCAGGCTACGGGCGGCAAATTCGAGTACCGCCTGAATCTGTTCGCGCGTCACATGAAACTGTTCAATGATTTCCTCGATACTCGAACCCGCCTCAAGGTTTTCAAACACCGTTGCCACGGGCATCCGAGTATCCTTGAAAACCCAAGCACCGCTCCGGCGGCCCGGTACGCTCTCCACGGCGGGGCATTGTGACCAATCGAGATTTGACATGTTCCTGCCCTCCTTTCAATCGTAGCGTTTTAGCACGGATCGGGGGCGGCGTCACGCGCGCGGGGATGGCGTCTCAAGTTCCACCATTCGCGATACACGCCGGAAGTGCGTCGGCGCGTGTTCTATACCAATTCGAGCCGCTTGAGCTTTAGCCGGGTGCGGCGGACACGGGCTAGATCGTACTGGGCCTGCTGAACAAGCCAGCCTTGTTCGGCGCCTCCGAAAACTTTGGACAGTCTGACGGCTATTTCCGGAGATATGCCGCGCTTCCCGTTTACGAGTTCGGAAAGCGTGTTGCGCGTCACGTCCAGGGCCTGGACGGCGTCCGTGATCGTCATGCCCATAGGCTCGATGCACTCCTCGAATACGACAACGCCGGGATGCGGCGGAGTTTCCATAGCCATGGGCTGGTTCTTTCAGTGGTAATCGAAATAATCAATGTCCTCCGCCGTAACTTGTCACGTGTCGCATGTCAAGACAATATTAGCGCGAGCAAGGAAAGCGCGTAACTCTACGCCATTTTGAACATTGGCAGGGCAGCGGCACTTAAAGCAAAAACCCCAGGGCGCGAAGATCAGGCCCATGAAAAGCCGCCTGTTTTCTCTCGGTGACAACGCCTGTTTTGCTGCAGCGGGTCGTTCTAACGGCGGTTCCGATGCTGGCAGCGGCGCGCAGGGAGCTTCATTTTGTCTTGTGTCGCCGGGTTCGTCGCGTTCGCTTCAATCTTCGCTTCCAAGAGTGTGAAAACGGCAATCTCGATCTGCCTTTTGCGGTGGTCGTCGCGGCCTCGTTTTGATTTGTGCACGGGGCGGGTGGTTTCGCTGCGCCGGTCGCGTTGTTGACGAATGCGTATAGGGACAGGACGACGAGAAGGCGGGCGTTCGGGCGCGGAATTTCGCCGCCTGTCACCGCATTGGCCCGGTTTAGTCGAGGATGCGGCGGGATTTCAGGTCGCTTTCCAATTGTTGAAGGGAGATGAACTGGACGGCGTCGATGCCTTGGGTGCGGGCGGCTTCTACGTAGGCTGGAATGTCGTCGGTGAAGAAGCATTCTTCGGCGCGGCAACCGGCGGTGGCGATCGCCGCCTGGTAGATGACGGGGGATGGCTTCATCGCTTTCACTTCGTAGGAGAGGACGAAGGCGTCGAAGTTGTCGAGGATGGGATGGCTCCGGCGGACCAAGGGGAAGTGCAGGGCGTTGGTGTTTGAGAGCGCGATGAGGCGGTAGCGGGTGCGGAGTCGGGCGAGCAGGCTCGCCGGAACCAGGGGGTGGGTGAGAAAAATGCTCGACCAGATATCGCGGAACTGGTCGAAGGTGATGCGGAGATCGAGCGCGGCGGAGAACTGGTGGAAGAACTCTTCGGGATCGAGGAGGCCGCATTCGAACTTATCGAGGAGGCCGGTGGCGCGGATGCGCTGGGGGATTTCGGCGGCGGGGTGGGGGCAGACGGCTTCGATGGCGGCGTAGGCGTTTTGAAAATCGAAGGAGATGACGACGCCGCCGAGATCGAACAAGAGAGCTTTGAACATGCTAACCGGCGACGGCGCGCCAGCACATCTGGCCGCCGAGAGAGACGAGCCATAGAGAGAGCGCGACGCGGAGCGGACGGGAGGGCAGCATGGCGGAGAGGTTGGCGCCGGCGAATGCGCCGACGAGACCGCCGGCGATTAGTTTGAGCGCGATGGCTCCCTGATAGTTGCCGGTGCCAAAATGAATGCCGCCGCCGGCGAGCGAGAGGCCGAGACCGAAGAGCACGTCGGTGCCGATCACTTCGGCGGTGGAGATAGGCGTAAGGGTCATCAGCGCGAGCGAGCCGAGAGCGCCGGCGCCGGCCGAGGAGAAGCCGACTTCGGCGCCGATGGGAAGGGCGATGAAGGGAAGCCAGCGGGCGCGATCGGGGACGGGCGCGGCCGATTGCTTCTTAGTGAGACGGAACAAATTGAGCAGAGCGATGACGACGATGGTGGCGCCGAGGATGGCGAGCAATGGGCCTTTGCGTTGGGCCGCGCCGAGGCGTTCGAGAGCGAAGGCGCCCAACATGACGCCGGGCAATCCGCCGGCGAGCAGGTAGCGGAGCACGCGGAAATTGACCTGCTTGCGGCCGAGATAGAGCGGTGCGAGGGCCAGTTTCACGACGGCGCTGAAGATGAGCGCGGTGCCCACCGCTTCGGCCGGCGGCAGGCCGATGAACAGCGTGAGGACGGGCGCGGTGATGACGCCGGCGCCGACTCCGGTCAGCCCGATGCAACAGGCGATGGCGAAACCGATGGCGAGAAT
>JBDTAT010000122.1:0-7020 GCA_039924505.1 Bryobacteraceae bacterium | reverse complement strand
CGCCTCCTGTTCGTCGTTCCGCGCGTTTAGCGTGTGATGCGGAACGCCGCCGAGCATCGCGCTCAGCTCCTCGGATTCCTCCACGCTGGCCGTTCCCACCAGCACGGGCCGCCCCTCGGCGTGGACGCGCCGGATTTCCGTGAGCACCGCATTGTGCTTGGCGCGCCGCGTGCGAAAGATCGCATCGGAGTGGTCCACGCGAATCACCGGCTGGTTTGTGGGAATCGTCGTCACCGCCAGATTGTAAATTTCGCGCAGCTCCTGGGCCTGCGTGGCCGCGGTTCCCGTCATTCCGCACACTTGCGGATAGAGCGCGATTAAATTCTCGAGCGTGATCGATCCCAGGATGGTCCCCTGCGTTTTTAGGGCGACGCCTTCCTTGGCTTCAATCGCGGTATGCAGCCCGGCAGGCCAGCGCCGGTCCTGCGCGATGCGCCCCTTGAATTCGTCGACCGATTCAATGACGCCATCCTTCACCAGGTAATCCACGTCGCGCCGCAATAGAGCGTGGGCGTGAAGAGAATCCTGCACCGCCGTCAACAGCGCCAGGTTCTCTTCGGCGAAAAGATTCTCGCAGCCGAACGCGCATTCGACGGCCTGAATGCCCGCATCGGTCAGCGTCACGTTGCGTCCGTTCTCCTCCACGCGGAAATGCCGGTACGGCTGAAAGTGCCGCGTCAGGCGGTCGGCGCGCAATGCGAGCGGCTCGCGATCCTCCACACCCCCGGCAATTACCAGCGGAATACGGGCTTCGTCGATAAGAATAGAATCCGCTTCGTCGAGCAAAGCAGCCGCGAACGGCCGATGCACTTGCGCGCCGGCGGACAATGCCAGCCCATCGCGCAAATAGTCGAAGCCGATTTCGTTGGGGGTCGAATAGGTTACATCGCAGGCATAGGCGCGCCGCCGGTCGTCCGGCGGCATTCCCTGCTGAATCACGCCCACGGTGAGGCCGAAGTAGTCGTAAATCGGGCCCATCCAACGCGCATCGCGGCGCGCCAGGTAATCGTTCACGGTCATCACGTGTACGCCGCCACCTGTTTTCGCATAGCAGATGACGGCGGGTACGGCCGCGAGCGTCTTCCCCTCGCCGGTTTGCATTTCGGCGATTTGTCCGGCCGCCAGCGCCAGTGCGCCGCGAAGCTGCACATCGAACATATTGAGATGGAGGAGCCGCGCGGCCACCACGGCGGCGGCCGCGACAACCTCCAGCAAATCGCGCGAATTTACCGCCGCAATCCGCAGCTCCGCATCGCCGAGGGTAGCGAGTTCGCCGCGGCGCCGGTGGATGGTTTCAAGATCCGCGGCGAGCGAATCCGTGCGGCGAAAGAACAACCGCAAAAATCGGCGCAGGCCCGGCGGCATAATGAGCCAAGTGTAGCGTGGTAGGGACGGGCAGATTCGAACTGCCGACCTGTCGCTTAGGAGGCGGCCGCTCTATCCAACTGAGCTACGTCCCCACGCATTTCGATTGTAACAAGCCGTCTGGTGTACACTGCGGATTGCGAAAGTTTTATCTCCTCGCAGGCGTATTTCTCGCCGGCACTCTTGCCTTCGGCGCGCAGGCGATTGTTCTCGACCGGACGCATCGGAGTCAAGTTTTTCACGAGACGCGGAACTACCGCATCTTCCTACCTCCGGATTACGCGGCTTCGGGCAAACGCTATCCGGTCATCTACTGGTTTCACGGCTACAGCGAGCGTTATAACAAGTGCATCCCCGGCCGCAACTACGACCAGGGGACCGATTATGGCGGCGACAATATCGCGAACTTCGTCGGCGCGCACGACGTGATTGTCGTGAAGTGGGATGGTTACAATCCGCGCACGCCCGGCGAAAACTATTTGCGGCCGTACAACATCAGCCCGGTGGAAACCGATCGCCAGTTCCCGCTCTATTTTCCGGAGCTGGTGCAATATATCGACGCGCACTACCGCACGGCGCCCGATCGGGAACACCGTGCGACGGCTGGGCTTTCGATGGGCGGCTTCATGTCCTATTGGGTCTCCGGGAAATATCCCAGCATGGTTTCGAGCGCGTCCAACTTCATGGGCTCATCAGAATTTTTCGTTGGTCCGCGCGCGTTTCCGGTTGAATACCGGCATACCGAAATGCACGGCAACTACGAAGGACTGCGCACCCGCATTGTGATGGGCACCCAGGATTTTATTCAGTTCTATCACCGCCGCATGAATCTGATCTGGGATTTCACCCGTCCGCATCACGAGTCCGAAATCTTCGAATCCGAGCACGGGACGCCGGGAATGGCGAAGACTCTGGCTTTTCACATGCGCGCATTCGCCGATCCGTTGCCGCGCCCGGAGGTCTGGAATCACATCGACGTGTATCCGGAATTTTCGGTTTGGGGCTGGAACGTTCAAACGAACCGCACGCGTCCCGGCCTGACGATTCTGGCGAATGTTTCAAAGACCGGCTTTCGTTCGTCGGTACGCGAGTGGGTTCCCGCCGGGCGTGTTCTCGCCGACGTGCGCGTTGCCGTCACGAGCGCGCCGCTGTATCGGCCCGGCTCGCGGCAGCTGGTGACCACCATTCGTCTGCGGGATGGCGCGGCGCATCGCGAACGTCTCGCATCGATACAGAAGGCCGTCTGCATCTCACTTTAACCGGCGATGAGTATGAAGTCGGCATCGGCGCTGGACCAGTCCTGGCAATCGCAGGCGAAACTATCGAGGATGCGCCGTGGGCCACCGATGGCCAGACGGCGCATGCGCGCGCGCGGGTGTGGAACAAGGGTGGGCGCGCGTCGCCTCCGTTGGTGCTCCACTGGGAGACGCCGAATCCGGATGTTCGCATCTCCTCCGCGGACGTGCAACTCCCCGCAATTCCTCCGGGTAAATCCGTTGAAGCGCCGGTCGCATTTACGGTGTCCGATGAAACGCGCGAAATCGTGCAACTCTTCGCTCGATCGGGGGCGATAAAACTGCCGTTGGAGATTGCGGCGTTTCCCCCGGCATCCGCCGCCACGGATTTTCAAATCGCCGACGGACGTGCGCTCCCGGTCTTCCAGCATGCCGTGAAAATACAGACCCTGAAGCTTGGCGAAGGCAATGGCGACGGCCGCGTGAACCGTGGCGAGCGCATTGTGGTCCTGCTCCCCGATGGCGATGCGTTTCGAGCGGCTGAACTGTTCACGAACGACGCCTGCGCGGACTTGCGCGACCGCGTTTCCGACGTCTGGTCCGACTACGATCACGTGGGCGCATCGGCGAAATATACGGTTGCGCGGATCAGCACCGGCTGTGCGGCTGGCCACGCCATCCGCATGCTGGCTCGTGAATTGCTGCCCAACAAACCAAACCACCGGGTCCGATACGTCACGGTGAACGCAGTGGTGGAGTGAAGCCGGGTGACAGCGGGATGGCTCCGTTGAAAAACCGGGGTCGGCGGGAAACCGCTCCCTGCGGTCGCGGCTCGGTTCCGAGGCCTTGCTTGCGGGGAAAGGTATTGTTTTTCATCACCATTGGCAGCGCGCCGGGCTATGGGGCACTCCCTGGGGCACTCCCTCAACGGTCCCGGTGCGAAAAACGAGAGGCGCCGATTTGTTAGTTTCACTAGGATGCAGGGAGGATACGCAGATCTCCCGCACAGTCCTTGACATGTACGGTATAACCGTACATGCTGGAATGGACTCCATGGGGATGGCAACACCTGGGGAGTGCAGCCGGTGATGGCCGCGAACAGCGTCAGCGATATCGACTTGATCGACTGCCATTAGGAGAACTGAAATGCCGATGAAGAACCCGCCCCATCCGGGCGACCTGATCAGAACTGAGATTATCGAGGCGCTCGGCCTCACTGTTTCGAAGGCGGCAGAGGTTTTGAAGGTGCGGCGCGCCACGCTCTCCGACCTTCTGCACGGCAACGCCGCCCTGACGCCGGAAATGGCCCTGCGCATCGAAAAGGCGTTTGGTCCGGACATGGAGCACCTGCTGCGGATGCAGCTTGCCTACGACGTGGCGAGAACGCGGAAGCACGCGGGCGGCATCGCCGTTAAGCGATATTTCCGGTCTAGAGGCGCCGGTCTGGGTGGTAAAATCACCAGCCGGCGGATCGCAAAATGAGCAAGAAATATCGAAGTGAAGCGATGGCGGCGATCCATGAGACCATGGAGGTCCTAAATGATGCCGGGGTCGGCGACAAACAGATGAAGAAGAACGGCAGAATGAAGCTGACCTTTCGGCAGACTCATGCAAACAGCGCGGCGAATTCCCGCGCCGGCACGATGCGCGTGGCATGGTGACGGGCAAGGACAAGGAGCCCGCTCTTGTCGCCCGTCACGAGATAATCGGCGTTGCCGGCTTCGGACAGAGCCAGTAGAAAATCGTCCGTAGGATCGGGGGAGCGTTCGACACGCGGGAGTGGCCCGATATCTTCAGCCAGCTCTTTCAGTTGGTTGACCAGTCGGCCGGCTCTTCCCAGAAACCCGCGCAAAACGGAGTGCGGCGCGAAATGGTTTCCGCCCCGGACGATGGTGCTCGCCGCACCCTTTGCGCTGTAGGGTTTGATGCGCTCGGCGATGGCCGGCTTGTGGAGCGTGGCCCGCAGTTCGTCGAGCTGCTCCCGGCAGATCAGGAGCGTGAAAAATCCCTCCTGCCAAGCGCTATAGATCGCGGCCGGGTACCCCAATTGGACCAGCAGCGCGGAAATCAGGATATTGGTATCGAGCACCACGCGCATCAGGGTTGGCCGGCCGTCATCTCAGAAAACCCGCGCAAAACGGAGTGCGGCGCGAAATGGTTTCTGCACCGGACGATGGTGCGCGCCGCACCCTTTGCGCTATTTGGCGTGACGCTCCGCACGCACTTCGCGCACGGCGTCGTCAATGAGGCTCTGCAACTCGTTCGGATCGGTATCGGCGTTGTGCGCCTTGATGTCCTGCACGGTGCGATGAAACACGCGCCAGCGAACGGCTTCTTCAATAAATTTCGAGAGGTCACCCTTTTTCATGCCGTGGGAACCGAGAAAAGTGCGCAGACTTAGGTCGGTCTCCGTCGAGTTCGGTCCGGCGATTGCACCAAGATCCCTTCTGTATCCTTGTTACTGATTGATGATGGTGCCGTCGCGCTTGCGCACTTCGCCCCAGCCGCCATTAAGGAGCTTGTGCTCGCCGCGTTCGTTGGAGCCATACGGGAATTTCGCGGCCGCGGTTTCGTCGATTTCGATGCCCCATCCAGGCGCTTCGTTCGCGTAGAGATAACCGTCTTTCATCACCGGGCAGCCGTGGAACACATCCTGCAGGTTTTGATTAAAGGGCGAATATTCCTGGATGCCGAAGTTGTAGCACGTTACGTCCAGCGTTACGTTGGCCATGTGGCCTACCGGCGACACATCGCCGGGGCCGTGCCATGCCGTGCGCACGCCGAAGATTTCTCCGAATGCCGCGATCTTCCGCACCGGGGTGATGCCGCCGGCCTGCGTCACGTGGATGCGGATGAAGTCGATCAGCCGTTCGGAAATCAGCGGCGTCCATTCATGCGGGCTATTGAATAATTCGCCCATCGCCAGTTGCGTGGCGCACTGCTTGCGGATCATGCGGAAGTAATCGATGTTTTCCGGCGACAACACATCTTCGAGATAGAAGAGACGGAACGGCTCCAGCGCCTTGGCGAAGGCGACTGCCTGGATGGGCGTCACACGCTCATGCGCGTCGTGCAGCAATTCAATGTCGTCACCCAATTGTTTCCGGCACTCTTCGAACAGCTTCACCACGCGCCGGATGTAGGAACCGGATTCAAAGACCGGTCCGGCATGCAATCCCTGCATAGCCGCACGGTCGCCGCGCGCGCCATAGCCGGCCATCCCGGGCGTGCCCACCTGCACGCGCACATGCCGGAATCCGCGGCCCATCCATTGGCGGACGTTTTCGATAGCCTGCGGAATTTCCGCGCCGTCGGCGTGGCCGTAACAATCCGCCGCTTCGCGGCATTTCCCGCCGAGCAACTGATACACGGGCAGGCCGGCTTGCCGTCCCTTGATGTCCCACAGCGCCTCGTCCACGCCGGAAATGGCGTTATTCAACACCGGTCCATTGCGCCAGTAGGAGGAGTTGTAACACGCCTGCCAGGTCTCGTCGATGCGGTCGGCCGGTTTGCCGATAAGGAACGGTTTCAGGTATTTTTCCACCGCCGCGTTCACCAGTTCGGCGCGCTGCGTGAAGGTGGCGCAACCGTAGCCGTACAGGCCATCCTGATCGGTAGTGATTTTTACCACGGTTAGACGCGAGCCCGCCGGCTCGGTGGCGATGACTTTGACATCTTTAATTTTTGGCGAAGGCATGCCGTGAGCGGCGCGCTCCACGCGCTCCTGCGCGGAGGCTTCCTTGCGCGCGAGCGCGGCGGCGACTGCGCCGGTGGACACCATCTTCAATAAATTACGGCGATTCATGATTCTATTTCCTCTCCCGGTCTTCGAGCATTGCTTTCACCTCGGCCAACTCGCGCTGTAACCGGCGCTCGCGGATTGCGAGCGTCAGCACATAGACCACGACGATCAGCCACGCGGCGAGAAACCCGTAAAACATATATTCAAAATTGCGCGGGTCCATGTGAGTCCTTCCCAGTTAGTTTACTGCGTTCGGATGTATTTCGCAGGCCAATGCGGGGGCAGCCAACAAATTTCCGCGCCGGGCCGAGCGGGTGTCGTCCGAAGTGTTTCCGCGCACGGAATTTCGAAGCCTGGCACCGGATTGGCTGGCTGGCGGGCGCCGGGCATCATACCCGCCGATGGAATGCGACAGCTTTACGGTAGCGATTTCAGGTACGCGATAATCGCTTCGGCGTCGGCCTGCCGCATTTTGTACATGGGCATGGGCGGATCGGCCGCGTGGCCGCCCGGGTTCAAACCGGTGGTGAGAAATTTCAACATGCCGGCGTCGTGCCACCGCGTCCACAGCCGGCTCCCGGAAGTCAGATCCGGAGAGGTCTTGTGCCAGCCGGGGATTTCCTTAATCGGCTGAATACCCAGCACGGCACCCTTTAGAGTATGGGCGGTATCGGGCTT
>JBDTAT010000121.1:0-3733 GCA_039924505.1 Bryobacteraceae bacterium | reverse complement strand
CGGGCCATCGATCTGAGATATCTGAAGCGCTGGGCGGCCCAACGCAGGCGACCCTCGCTGAAGCAGATGGGGGTGGACGAAATTCATCTTGGAAAGAAGGTGAAGTTCCTCACGGGGGCAGCAACCTGGAAACGGGCGAGCCCTTGTGGTTGGGGCGGGAGCGGAAGCAGGGAACCCTGGATGCGTATTATAAGGAAGAGCTGAGCGCAGCGCAGCGGAGGCGGATCCGAGCGGCGTGCGTGGACATGCGGAAGCCGTTCGAACTGAGTCTGCGGCAATGGGCGCCGCAGTGCCGCATCGTTTATGACAAGTTCCATATCATGCAGCACGCCAATGCCGCGGTGGACGAAGTGCGCCGCGCCGAATTCTTCCGGCAAAGCAAACACAAGCGCGGTTTGGTGAAAGGCAAGCGTTGGCTGCTGCTGACGCGCTGCGTGCATCTGACGACCGGCAAGAAGCGGGAACTCAACGCCTTGTTCGCGCTCAACCGGAAGCTGCTCAAAGCCTATCTGATGAAGGAGAGTCTGGACCGTCTGTGGACTTACACCTACGAGAAAGCGATGCTGAACTACTTGCAGAAACGGCTGGACCAGCTTCGCTGGCAGCGTCTGGAGCCGTTTGAAAAGCTGGGCCGGATGCTGCTCGATCACTGGGACGGCATACTGAACTACTGCCGGATCAAGGTTCCGATGGGAGTTGTGGAAGCGCTCAATGGGAATATCAAGACTCTGCTGCGCCGGGGCCGGGGATACCAGAACCTGGAGTATCTGCTGCTCAAATCGCAACGCAGGGTGGCCACCAAGACCGAAATTGTCATTTTCAGGAAAGCGGCCTAAAATGCGGGGTCTGTCAGATTCTCACGCAGAGCCCAAATTTACAACGGGGACCGTCGGCGAGCGATTCGTGTGGCGCGTAGACGGCAAGCACCCTTTGTTGGTCGGCGATTCCACAGTGCTTACCGCAGGGATTCAAGATCACTGACTTTGGTCGCTCCGGCCCGCGCCGTCCTGGACCGCGTAGACATGCACAGTTACACTAATATCTATGCGGCGTTTACGAATCCGTACATTACCAACCGTCCCGCCACCAGCCCCGTGTCGAACGGCGTACAATCGACCACGCTGGCGCAGAACGCCGATGGTCAGTACGATTACCAGGCGCTCTGCGGCGCCACGAGCGGCAAGCTGACCGACCAGCCCGGCATCGCCTTTCACGCAGCGCATCAAGATCTACACCGAAACGCATACAGTAAGCGCCTGGTTCACGACGCATCGCAAGCGACGTAGCGCTTCCAAAGTAGCGATTCCGCGATTTCATCACCGGCCAAACCCTGTGGGTGGACGGCGGCCTGTTCAGCAAACCGGCGTGGCCGTATTAACCGCTGCTATCATACAGACAACCGCCGAAAGGAGCGTCCGACATGTTTATTGGCCGCCTCACCGTTCTCGCGTCAGTTTTCCTGCTCGTTTCCGGAAGCGCATTCGCCGACGAGGCTTCCAAAGCCGCCAAAGCCGAGCAGATCTTTCAACTCACCAACTCCGAGCGAGCATTCCGCCAAGTGCTGGATCAAATGCGTTCCATGCAAATGGCGCAAATCGCCCGGCAGCACATGACCGCCCAGAACCAAGCCAACGCCCAGCAGAGGCAAGCGCAAATGAGCAAACTGCTGGAGGACCGGTTAAGCTGGGAAAAACTGAAGCCGCAGTACATCAGGATCTACGCCGAAACCTACACGGAAGAGGAACTCGACGGAATCCTTGCCTTCTACCAATCGCCGGCCGGCCGCGCCATGCTGGAGAAGGCGCCGGTCATCTTGTCGAAGACCATGAAGGTCGGGCAAGACGCCGTCCAGGACATGGAGCCCGAAATTGAGCGTCTGATTCACGAGACATCGCAAACGAAGTAGCGATTCCGCTTGTAGGCCCCGCCCGAAAAACGTTAGAATATAACATCGTGCGGCTTCAACTGCCAATGTAACATGTGGAACGGCGATTACAAATTTGTCATCGGCAATCTGGTCGAAAAGGATTTTAAAATCCGCTACCGGAACATGTCTCTCGGCGTGTTTTGGTCGATGCTGAATCCGCTGGTCCTAATGGGCGTTTTAACGTTCATCTTTACGAAGATCGCTCCGGTCAACAACATGGACCATTACGCATTGCAGGTGCTTTGCGGGCTGGTTCCGTTCAGCTTTTTCAGCGTGGCCTGGGTGGGCGCCACCACATCGCTGGTCGATAACGCGGTCCTTATAAAGCGGGTTCCCGTGCCCAGGGAAATTATTCCCGTCGCCAGCGTTCTGTCCAACTGCCTGCACTTATTTATTCAGATTTTCCTGTTATTGGCGATGACGTTGATCTTCCGCCGCGGCGTCAATGTCTACTGGTTCTGGCTGCCGGTGGTTTGGGGTCTCGAAGTGGTCTTCGTCTGCGGATTGGGACTGATGTTCGCGGCGCTGAATGTTTACATCCGCGATATGCGGTACGTGGTGGAATCCGCCACAACGGTGTTGTTCTGGCTGGTGCCGATTTTTTATTCGTTCACCATCATCCCTCACCAGTATCTGGATCTCTATTTGTACAACCCCATTGCCGCGATGGTGATTTGTCTGCGCAACATTCTGGTCGACGGCCGGCCGCCGGCGCACTCGACTTTGATAAAGCTGACTCTCAGCTCATTTACCGTGCTCAGTTGCGGCATTCTGGTGTTTGAGAAATTGAAGCGCCGGTTCTACGAATTTTTGTAAGTAAGCAAACATGGCCGTCGTACGCTTTCAAAACGTATCGAAGAGTTTTCCGCACTCGACCAGCCGCTTGCTGTTGCGGCACCATTTGGTGGGCTGGTTCAGCGACGGAAAAATGCAGCCGTTCTTCGCGCTGAAAAACGTCTCCTTCGAGCTTGGGCACGGCGAGAGCCTCGCCATTATCGGCAGCAACGGCGCCGGTAAAAGCACGTTGTTGAGCCTGGTGGCGGGCTTGGCGAAACCGAACGCCGGCACGGTTGAGGTGAACGGCCGCGTGGCCGCGCTACTCGAATTAGGCTCCGGTTTCCACCCCGATCTCACGGGCGCGGAAAACCTGATGCTGAATGCGTCGCTGCTCGGACTGGATCGAAAGACCACCATCCGGCTGTTCGATAAGATCGTCGATTTCTCGGGCGTCGACGAATTCATCAATGAGCCGCTGCGCACGTTTTCCACCGGAATGGTGATGCGTCTGGCATTTTCGGTGGCCATCAATACCAATCCCGATCTGCTGCTGGTGGACGAAGTGCTCGCGGTCGGCGACTCGGCATTTCAGGCCAAGTGTATTGAGGCGCTGGCGGAGATGCGCCGGGGCGGCCGCTCCATGTTGGCGGTCTCGCACTCGGCCGCTTCGATCGAGAGCCTGTGCGACCGCGCCATCTGGCTCGATCACGGCGAGGTGGTCATGGACGGCGAAGTCCGCGCGGTGCTGGAAGCTTACGAAGGCCGCTCCGCGCTGGGCGCCAAAGTTTAATCGCTTACTCCGCCGGTCAGTTTTTTCAGCAACCCGACCGCCGCGCCGATGTCGCGGATTCGCTCTTCCTGATTTTCCACTTCCCGCTCAATGTTCAGCGCGCCGCGATAGCCTACCTGCTGCAGCTTGGCAATGAAGCGCTCCATGCCCACCGCGCCTGCGCCCAGCGGGCGTTCCGTGCCGAGCGCGTCCGGACGGTCTTTTGGCGGCCAGTCGCCGTCCTTGGCATGCACCGACAC
>JBDTAT010000120.1:0-2829 GCA_039924505.1 Bryobacteraceae bacterium | reverse complement strand
TCTCGATGGCAGCCGCTTCGCATCCGTCGACGCTCACCAGCAGTTTCATTGGAGCAGCGCCCCGCGGCCCGCGGCCGTCCATCGGCTTCCCGGCCGCGGCGCATCGGACGGCTCCCGGCGCCGGCCTGCCGCTTCGAGCGCAGCCACCAGAGCGGCCTCGGCCCGCACGCCGTCGTCCGGCGCAGCCGCCGCCGGACGCCGCTCGAAAAATTCCTCGATGAATGCGGTGTGCAAGCGCCCGGCGCGGAACTCGGCATCGTCCAGAATCTCGCGAAAGAACGTCAGATTGGTTCGAATTCCGTTGACACTGTATTCCGCGAGGGCGCGCCGCGCCCGTTCAATCGCCGACTCCCGCGTCTGGGCCCACACCGCCAGCTTCGCCAGCAGGGGATCGTAATCCAGCGGCACCACCCACCCGGCATACACACCGGAGTCGAGCCGCACGCCGGGCCCCGCCGGCTCCTTCAGCGCGGCAATTTTCCCCGGCGACGGCAGAAATCCAGTGTCCGGATCCTCCGCATAAATGCGGCACTCAACCGCCGAGCCGCGCCACGCGATATCGCTCTGCCGCAGTGTCAGCCGCTCCCCCGCCGCGATCCGCAACTGCCAGTGAACCAGGTCGATTCCCGTAACCAACTCGGTGACCGGATGTTCCACCTGCAGCCGCGTGTTCATCTCCAGAAAATAAAAGTTGCGCCCGCCGTCCACCAGAAATTCGAGCGTCCCGGCGTTCACATAGCCGGCGGCTTTTGCAATGCGCACCGCCGCATCGCCCATCGCCGCGCGCATCTCCGGGTGCTCCGCGATCAACGGTGAGGGACATTCCTCCACAACTTTTTGATGCCGCCGCTGCAGGCTGCACTCGCGCTCGCCCAGGTGAATCAAGTGTCCATAGCGGTCGCCTAGAACTTGAATCTCAATGTGCCGCGGCCGCAACACCAGTTTCTCCACATAAACTTCGCCAGAGCCGAATGCGCGCTCAGCCTCACTGGTTGCATCGCGCCAAGCGGACTCCAACTGCGCCTCGCAATCGACACGCCGCATGCCCTTCCCGCCTCCGCCCGCCACCGCTTTCAGCAATACCGGATAGCCCAGCACCTTCACGATCCGCAGAGCTTCTTCCGCATTCGCCACCGCCGTGTCCGAACCCGGCGTCACCGGAGCCCCCACCGACTGCGCGAGGCGCCGCCCGGCCGTCTTCGACCCCACTGCCCGAATTGCGGCCGCCGGAGGTCCGATAAAAACGAATCCAGCCGCCTCGCACGCCGCGGCGAATTCCGCGTTTTCACTCAAGAATCCATAACCCGGATGAATGGCCTCGGCCTCGTGCCTGCGCGCGGCATCCAGAATTTTCTCGATCGACAAATAGCTCTCTGCCGACGCCGCCGGCCCGATATGCGCCGCCTCGTCCGCCATCCGCACATGCAGCGCCGCGCGGTCGGCATCGGAATACACTGCCACGCTGGCAACGCCCATCTCCCGCAATCCACGGATCAGCCGCACCGCAATCTCGCCGCGATTGGCCACCAGAACTTTTTTGAACATGAATCACGATTCTAACAACCATCCCGGACGCGCACAGGGCGCGGCGGCGCATATCGTTAGGGGCTCCGAAAACAGGACCGGGGAACCGGAATTACGCCGCCGGCGCGCTGTGCTAGTCTCAGAAAGGATATGGCCCGATGCCTTCACAAGTTCGCCTGTCCGTTCGATCGCCGCGCCGGCCGCACGCGCTGAAGGACACTATGGCTGTCTCGGGCATCAAAGACTCTCTTCGAGCGCGCGGTGTGCGCCTCACCCGGCAGCGCCAGATCCTGCTCGACCTGATCGACAAATCCGGGCGTCATCTCGACGCCGATAGTCTTTACCTGCTTGCCAAAGAGCAGGACGCCAAACTGAACCGCGTCACGGTCTACCGCACCCTGAAGCTCCTGAAACAAGGCGGTCTGGTGGACGAGCTCGACCTGATGCACTACGGCGGCGATCAGCATTATTACGAGACGCGTCTTAAGCAGGAGCACGCGCACATCATCTGCCTCCGCTGCGGCACCGTCGAGGAATTCTTCGGCGAGCCGCTCCAGAAACTTCGCCATCAGGTGGAGGCGCACTTCGGCTTTCAGATTCTGCTCGCGCGCACCGAAATCGGCGGCTACTGTTCCCATTGCCAGGCGCTGCGCGCCAAAGAGATGCAGGAAGCCGTGGTCAAAGGCGCCGCCACCGGACCGCGCCGTCCGGGGAGGCGCTAATGCCACCATCGGCCGCACCTGGTTCGGACGCTCCCATTGAAAGCGCGCGCTCCGCGTCGCTGATCGTCGCCAACCCATCCGGCAATCGTTCCCCCGCGGCCATCGATCCGCTGCCGTTTTCCATCGGCCGCGGCCAGGAAAACAACCTCGTCCTGCGTGACAACCGCATTTCCCGCGCGCACGCCCGCATCGTCTCCGCCAATGGCGAATACATCATTGAGGATTTGAAAAGCCGCCACGGCCTGTTCATCAATGGCGAGCGCGCCGAGCGCCACCGGCTGTTAAGCGGCGACCACATCGACTTCGGCTTTCCCGATTCCTACCGCCTCACGTTCCAGCGCGAAGATCGTGAAATCGAGCGGCTCCTCGGCGAACTGGGGGCAGGCACCCGCGCCGGGGCCGCTCCCGGCGTCAAGGGGAATCTTTCCAAACTCCGCGCTCTCGTCGAAGTCGCCCGCGCGCTTCAAAGTTCGCTCTCTACCGGCGACGTTCTTATCTCCGTCGTCGACGCCGCTCTCGCCGTCACCAATTGCGAACGCGGTTTTCTGCTGCTGCGCAACGGCCCGGATCTGGATGTGTCCGT
>JBDTAT010000119.1:0-4250 GCA_039924505.1 Bryobacteraceae bacterium | reverse complement strand
AATTTCTCCTCACACCGCCACCCTCCTCGCCGATATGAAACCCGGAGGCAGTACATGACTCTACAATCCGCGTCGCAACCGCTCGAAAGCTTCACTAAACTAGAGGGCGATAAACCGGAGGGAGCGCAACTGGCGGGAGACCAATTGGCGGGAGAGATCTTCCGCGCCAAGAGCGCCCTGTTGCACTCGACCTGTACTGGTCTGGCGCACGCCGACGAACAACTGGAATTGCTGGACGCCATCGCGCAGGACCTTCGCAGGTCGCACGCCCGGCGTCTGCGCCAACTTCCTTCGCTGCCGGAGGAAACCGAGGCGCCTTTGGCTTTGCTCCGGCACCTCGCCCGCTCAGTGCAGCATCTCCAGAATCTCAGCTAGTTCTTTGCGGATCTGTTCCAGCCCAACCGGCGCGCCCTGGAATAATTCTGTCTGTTTTTTCTTTACAGCGCCCTTCACTACCGCCGGTTTCGGCCGCGACGCCAGATATTTTTGCGCGCCCTCAATTGTGTATCGCTTCTCGTAGAGCAATCGCTTGATCTCCAGGACCAACTCCACGTCTTTGCGCCGGAACAACCGGTGGCCCTTGCCCGATTTCTTCGGCCCCAATGCCGAAAATTCCGTCTCCCAATAGCGCAAAACATAGGCCGGCACCGCCGCCAACCGGCTCACTTCGCCGATGCGGAAGTAGAGCTTATCGGGGATTTCTTGCGGCTCGATTTCCAGCGCTGGCTCACCCGGTTTCATTTGCCTGCCCTGGCCCGCCGCACGTCCTCCGCGGAGTCGCTTCAGCGGAGCCGGACGGAACCAATTAACCTTATTGTAGTGGCAGTTCTCGCGGGAATCCATCCGGTGCGGGAGGCATTGCGCGCCCACCGCGCTCTCGATCGCGTTCTGGTCGCCCGTGGAGCGTCCGCGCCGGGTGTCCAGGAGATCGTCGAGTTGTGCCGCGAACACAACATCCCCGTGCGATTTGAACCGCGTGAGATGCTCGACCGGGCGAGCGAGGCAGCCGCGCACCAGGGCGTCGTAGCGTTCGGCGCCGCGCACCGGTACGCGGAATTGGAGACCGTCGCCGCCACGGCGCGGATGCTCGTCGTCCTCGATGGCGTCGAGGACCCGCACAACCTCGGGGCCATCATCCGCACCGCGCACGCCGCCGGCGCCGATGCGATTGTGGTTCCCGACCGCCGCGCCGCCGGCCTGACGGAGACGGTCGCCAAATCCTCGGCGGGTGCGCTCGAATACCTGCCCATCGCCCGCGTCAGTAACATCAACCGCGCGCTCGACGACCTCAAGCAACGCGGCTTTTGGATCTACGGCCTGGACGAGCGCGGCGATTACCCGCACGACTCGATTGTCTTCACCGAGCCAACGGCCATCGTCCTTGGCGGCGAAGGCCACGGCCTCCACCACCTGGTTCGTGAGCACTGCGACTTCCTCATCCGCATCTCCATGGCCGGCCGGATCGCGTCGCTTAACGTTTCAGTAGCGGCCGGCGTCGTGCTATTCGAATGGAAGCGCCGCCGCGACCAGACAGCGACAGTGGTCTCAAAATGACGCGTACCGGTCTCCCTCACAAGATACTCCCCAAATAGACCGCGCTTCAGAATGTATCCCAATTTCTAAGAGCGCGGTCCGTCGAAGGATTGATCGGGGAAAGCTAGACTGAATCGTCCAACTCCGACTTGGACGCGATGAATTCACCGCACGTGCCCGAGCAGGTTACGCGGTACACCCGGCTATCGAAATCAGCTAGCTGTCGCTGACAGTGTTGGCCGCAACGAGGACACTGGCCTTGTTGCGGCATGATTGAAACAAATTTTATCTTCATACCCCTTCATCGCCACGATGACAACATCCTTATCATGAGCAACCTGAACTCGCAGCCGAATTGATTCCTCCCCACCCCATCGCGCCGACGATCTTCCTGTGCTCGCCGAACATGACGCTCGTACGGTCCATTCGCTAATCCGGTCATCCATTCTTGGTCTGTCGCCCATCCGCCGCGCGTCTGCCAACGTCCATTGCGTGCCCGCATTCCGGTGGAATCGACGCCGGCGGCGTGCCCGCAATTACCATCGCCGTTTCCGGATGGCACACTATCCTTATCCAGACCCGGCGGCTGCAGCCGTTAAATCTTTGTGCTCGAACGCCGACGCCATCCGGTCGATCTTCGCTTCGGTGAGTCCGAGTTTTCGAGCCTCCCGCCGCCACACGCGAACCGCTTTCCCCACTTGCTGCGCGATCCGGCGCGCCTCCTCCGGACTCAGTTCGAAATATCCGGCTACCTCGAACGCGAGGCTCAGCGAAGCCGTTCCGTCGTGAAGATCGATTGCCGTGGCCAGAATCCGCGGTTTGACATCGGCGGGCACCGGGTTCAGGTCGTAGGCCGGGGACAGCCGCCACCCGCCCGGTCCGCCATATAAAAAACCGTGATTGCGCAGATGGTCGTCCGTGTTAGAAATCAGGATGCTGAACACGATGCGCCGCCACAACGCGTGCATGTCCTCGGTTGGCGCGGCGCCGTGCTGGCGGAGGACATCCACGAATTCCAGATAACTCCGCGCCTCGCCGTCCTTGGCGCCTAGCATGCTCATGGCCGACAAAAATGGAAGCCGCATTACTCCCGCCCGGTCGAAACGCCGCAACAAGAGCACCGGTTTTCGGGCGATGGTTTCAATACGCCACACGGGCACCGGAATACCCGCCTTCGCCGCGAGTTTCATGGCGACCGCCTCCCACAAAACGGTGTCGATCTCGTCGTCCTTGTTCGGAAACTTGGCCATCGCGAGATGACCGCCGCGGTCCCGCACCGATGCTTTCGGACGAGCGCCGCCGAGCGATGAGCCGGGCGCCAGCAGCAATCGCAGGTCTTCATCCGTATCGGATTCGGTCATCACGTGCTCGGCTGCGGAGAGCAGTCGCGGCAGTTCAATAAGCGGCGGAATCTTCGCGGGTCCGTGAGCGGCGGCAAACGGCCCGCCCTCCCGCTCGGCAAAACGTAAAGCGCCCTGACGCGCTTCGTCGTCCACCATCAGCAGGTAGTCGATTTCCCGGAGCGTGCGCGGAGTCTCTCCCTGCCGCTCCGCGCGCCGCCGTTCGGCCCGCCGCATTAAAGCTCGCCCCCACCGGTCCGGCGCGGAGTCGCCGATGGCCCCGAACAGGGGCTTGCCGGAGGGCGCGTGAAAAGGTCCCGCTCCCAACGTCAGCCCCGGCTCAAGCGAAAAACGATCGGCGTGAGTCAGCCAGCTCTCGTCGTATTCAAAAGTGGCGCTTTCGCGGTCCTTCCGCGTGCGCGCCCATAACCGTCCTACCAGTTGGGACGTTCCTTCCAAATCCGCATACACCAGAACGTTCGTTTCCATTATTTCGCCGCGCCTTCTGGCTTGGTGGACTTTTTCCGGCTCGGCAGCCGGATCCGTTCCGGCAGGTGCTCCTCGTCCAGTTCAATCCCGGCGGCATCGTGTCTGAAGTCCGCCACATCGGCCAGCCGGTCGATCATTCCCAGAACGAAGAGTACCGTGGCGTACGTCCCGAGCGACACGCCGGGTTCGCCCTTTTCTACCTTACTTAAGGTCGTTCGGCTGATAGAGGCTCGCTGCGCCACAATCGCCACCGGGATACGGCGCCGCCGCCGCGCATCCCGGATGTCGCTCCCCAACTTCCGGAGCGCGCGCGATACCGGTATCGGCGTCGTCTTGAATATGCGATCTCTGCGATCATTAACGTCCACAATCCTGCACCTTACACACCCTACTGTACACAATTGCAGACCTTAAGTAAAGCCTACGCCTTGCTACACCCAGCGCTTAAACCACGCTTGCAGCCGTTGCCACCCGTCTTCGGCCGGCTGCTGGCGATATGTCGAGCGATAGTCCGCGTGAAATGCGTGGCCGACGCCGGGATAGACGACGATCTCCGAAGGGCTGCCGGCGGACGTAAGCGCAGAGCGCATTTTTTCCACCGCGCTGAGCGGGATGCCGGAATCCTCCGCTCCGTACAGGCCCAGCACCGGAGCTTTCACCGATCCGGCGACGTCAATCGGAAACTTGGGCTGCAGCGCCGTCCCTTTTTCCGCCAGCCGTCCGTACCAGGCGACGCCCGCCTTCAGGTTCTTGTTGTGGGCGGCGTAGAGCCAGACGATGCGCCCGCCCCAGCAGAAGCCGGTGATGCTCAGGCGATTCGTGTCGCCGTGTCCTGAGTGGGCCGCGAATGTGACGGCGGAGTCTAAGTCTGATATCACCTGGGCGTCG
>JBDTAT010000118.1:0-3213 GCA_039924505.1 Bryobacteraceae bacterium | reverse complement strand
CTGGCGCTGGGGAACGCCCGCCCGGTGGCGACGCTGGAGGCGCTGCTAGGAGCCGCCGACGTGGTTACGCTGCACGTGCCCGACACGGCCCAGACACGTTTGATGATGGGCGCCGAGCAGCTCGCGCAAATGAAACCGGGCGCCAGGTTGATCAATGCCGCCCGCGGCACCGTCGTGGATATCGACGCACTGGTCGGGGCGTTACAGTCCAAGCATCTCTCCGGGGCCGCCATCGATGTTTTTCCGAAGGAGCCGAAAGGCGCGGGCGAGGAATTTTTTTCTCCCTTGCGCGGCCTCGATAACGTCCTGCTGACGCCGCACATCGGCGGCAGCACCCATGAAGCGCAGCAGAACATCGGCGTTGAGGTTTCGGGCAAGCTGATCAAGTACAGCAACAACGGATCGACGCTCAGCGCCGTGAATTTTCCGGAGGTTTCGTTGCCGGAACATCCGGGCCAGCACCGGCTGCTGCACATCCACCGCAATCGTCCAGGCGTACTTTCGGAAATCAACGCCATTTTTTCGGAGAACCAGATCAATATTGCCGGCCAATATCTGCAGACGAACGCGAGGCTGGGCTACGTGGTGATCGATATCGAGGGCGACGAGCGCGCCGAAACTCTGCAGCTAAAGCACCGGCTGGAAAGAGTGGCAGGAACTATCCGCACGCGCGTGCTCTACTAAGGGTTCGTTACGAAGTAACCTTCCCAACCGCCGTTGAAAAACCGGGGCCGGCCGGAAATCGCTCCCTGTGGTCGCGGCTCAGTTCCGAGGCCCCTGCTTGCGGGGGAGGCATTGTTTTTCATCGCCTTTGGGGCCCGCAGGGCCCTGGGGCACTCCCTCGCGGCCGCGGCTCGGCAGGCGATTGCGATGGTGCGCGAAGGACGTCTGGCTTACGCGCGCGGCCCGGAAAAATCAAACGGAGCGTTTTCAACCACGGGTTGCTAACCATGCGCTTGCGCGCGATGGCGCCGGTTGCGTCAGAATAACAAATGCAATGAGAGATCACATCTTCCGTCCGACGCTGAGCCGGCGCGCGTTGTTGGCGGGCATGGCGACAGCGCTCGCCGCGGAACCCATCCGTCTGCCAGGCAAAGTGCGCGTGGCCATTGCCGGGCTGGAAGGGCACACGGGCGAAATCACCAGTCACTTAAAAGATTTGCCAGACGTCGAAATTGCCGCCATCTGCGACAAGGACGCCGCGGCGCTCGACCATTTCGCGCATCAGCCGGGCATCACCGGCGCGCGCCGCTATCGGGACTATCGCAGTATGTTGGACGCGGAAAAAATCGACGTGGCCGCTGTTTGCAATAACGATGGAGAACGCGCCGCCGCGATCCTCGCTTGCCTTGACCGCAAGGTGAATGTGATCGCTGAAAAGCCGCTCGCGATAACGCGTCCGGACCTGGAGAAGATCAAGAAAGCCGTTGCGCGCCAGAAAGTGAAGCTGGGGATGCTGCTCGGGATGCGGTTCGAACCGGCCTATCTCGGGCTGCGGGAGATCGTTCAGTCGGGTGAGATCGGAGACATCGTTCAGATTTCCTCGCAAAAATCCTACCAGCTCGGCGACCGGCCGGATTGGTACCGGCGGCGCGAGACTTACGGCAGCACGATCCTGTGGATCGGCATTCACATGATCGATCTGATGCGATTCACCAGCGGACGCGAATTCACCCATGCCAGCTCCTTCATGGGCCGCGTGGGATTCCCGGAATTGGGCGGGATGGAAAATTCCACCGCCACGGCGTTCCGGCTCGACAACGGCGGAACGGCCACGCTGCATATGGATTACTGCCGGCCGAAGACGGCGCCCACTCATGGCGACGACCGGCTGCGTCTGGCCGGCACCCGGGGCGTGGTTGAGTACACGGACGCGGGCGGCGTCACGCTGATGACCGGGGAATCGAAGCTCGCCGCGATCGATAAATTTCCGCCAGCCGGTTCAGTCTTCGCGGACTTCCTGGAGCATGTATACAACGGCAAGCCCACCGCGCTACCGCTGGCCGATATTTACCGCGACTGTGAAATCACGCTTGCCGCCAACGACGCGGCTGTCTCCGGCAAAGTGGTCCACATCGCGTAGCGCGCGCTACTTGACGAGAAGTTTTCCCGGACGATGGCGTGCGGTCCACCCGGCGCGGCAGGAACCAATAGGGCTCTCGTGAACGCCCACTGCACGATCATGACGGAATACGAACGCCACCATCAGATTCGCTTGATAGAGCCGCCGGGCGATCCGGGAAATAGCCGTTCAAGGCAACCTGGATGACGATGACGCCGGCGCAATGCGGAACCAAGAGGTCTCGGATGAAGCGCAGTTGAACGTAAGCGTCTAGCCAACCCAGGGTAGGATCAGGGGGCCGCCGCCCATCGAGCTGGGGGTCAGCTGAGCGACCTGGGACAGCTTCCTTCGATTCAAGCCTGGCAGAACGTCCGCGAGATATTGCTTCACCGGCACGCCCAGGCGGCAGGATTCTACGACCGAAACAATCGCGGCTACTTTCGGTCCGGCTTGGGCGCTGCCTACATGCAACCAGTTCTTGCGGCCCAAGGCCACGGGGCGCATGGAGTTCTCCGCCAGGTTGTTGGAAAGCTCGACGTCGGCGTGCTCGAAACACCGCCGCAGCTTCGTCCACTGATTCAAGGTGTACGTCACCGCTTGCCCGAGCGCGCTCTTGGGCAACGCGGTCTTCGACAACGCGACACACTCCTTACGAATCTCCTCAGCCCACGATTCAGCATGCTCGCGGCGCAAGGCCAGACGCGCTTCGGCGCTCAACTGTTTTTGCCGCGCTTCGCGGTCGACAAGGAACAATGCGTCCATGCGCGTGACCATGGCGATGGCCGCGGCATCTTGCGGATTTAGTTTTACCGCGTCGACGAACTTACGCCGGTCATGCGCCCAGCAACCCACGTGCAACATCTTCGGTCCGCCGATGTTGTCATAAGCCTGATAGCCGTCGGTTTGCAAAATCCCTTCCCACTGCCCCAGAAACTTTTGCGAACCCTCGCGCCCTCGGCCCAGGCAGGACTCGAACACCGTTTCGCCGCCGGGCTTGCCGTATTGCCACAAGTAGGCTTGATGATCGGCTCCGCGCTTGTCGTTCATTTGCACCGGAACGGTGATGGATTCGCGGTGTGGGCCAAGCGGCTGGAAGAAGGCACCTATGCCGGTCAACAATCACGTTTCCGGAGTTGGGTGAGAAGTATATC
>JBDTAT010000117.1:0-5545 GCA_039924505.1 Bryobacteraceae bacterium | reverse complement strand
CACCGGCGATCTGGCTTTCAAACAGATATTTCCGGCGCTGCAACGCCTGATTGAAGGGCTCAATCATCGCGAAGATTGTAACGAGGTCGCCGAGCTGGCGTGCCGCGACGGCCGCGACAATGTCGGTTGCATCATCCTCGGTCGCGGCTCCGACGAAAAGAAAGTCGTAGAGTGGCTCTATAACGCGGCCGGGGTGCGGGCGTTCATTGGCTTCGCCGTCGGCCGTACGTCGTTCTGGGATGCGCTGGTGGCGCTGCGGAACGGCAAGCACTCGCGGCAGCAAGCCGTGGGGGACAGTGCCGGCCGGTATCTCGAATGGGCGCGGGTGTTCGAGCAACAGAACGCCAACTGAGTAGTCCGAGGCGTACGGATACAGAGAGGCGCATCTGAGCCCTGAGATGAGGGATTAATTAAACGATGGAACTCCAAGAAATTGAAAAACAACCGGAGCCTCTGGAGGCCAAACTCACCCATGCGGATGACCGTGTTCGCCTGAGCGAGTGGTTGCCTCCGCAATGGGGCGAGATGCCGCGCATCCGCTTTTGGAAGCGGTGGTACAACGTTCTGTGGATCATCCCGATTGCGACTGCCGGCTTGATTATCAGCATCGCTCTCGCACAAGACTTACGTCAGAACTATCCCGTCGTTCAGCGATTCATTGCGCATTACCCGGGCATCAGCGCCGCGCCCAGGTACTACAATGGCTTTCCGGCGTGGTTGCGCTGGCAGCATTTTTTCAACCTTTTTCTGGTGTTTCTCATAATTCGGGCGGGCATCCAGATCCTCGCCGACCATCCCCGCCTGTATTGGAACCGCGACTGTACGCCGGGCACCGAATGGTTCCGTTTTCAGCACGCGGTTCCCAGGGACCGAATCTGGACGTCGAAAGATGACTCGGTGACCCTGCCGGGGTGGTTCGGTATTCCGGGCCTCCGCCATTCCATTGGACTCGCTCGCTGGTGGCACTTCTCCTGCGATATATTATGGGTGCTTAATGGCGCTATCTTTTACGTGCTGCTGTTCACGACCTATCAGTGGCAGCGGCTCGTGCCGCAGACGTGGGCCGTCTTTCCCAGCGCGCTATCGACGGCGATTCAATACGCCTCACTGACCTTTCCGCCGGACAGGGGCTGGACTCAGTACAATGGCTTGCAGCTAATCTCCTATTTCGTCACCGTGTTCATCGCCGCCCCTTTGGCGATTATTACCGGCTTGATGCAGGCGCCGGCGATCGCCAACCGGCTTGGCTGGTTTGGCAAAGTTTTCCACCGGCAGGCGGCGCGCTCGATTCATTTTCTGGTGCTGTGCTGGTTCGTGTTCTTCATTTTCATCCACGTGACGATGATTTTTATAACCGGGTTGCGGCAGAACCTGAACCACATGTTCGCCGGTGTGAACGGCAATGGCCCGGAAGGGTTCGTTATTTTTTGCATCGCGATGCTGGTGGTGATCGCGGTGTGGTTTGCGGCTTCGCCCTTCACGCTCAAGCATGCCCGCCTGGTCCAGAAAACCGGCGAGTTCATGATCGGCTGGCTCAAGGGCCTCACTGAATGGTGGGATCCGAGCAACCAATTCACGGAGAAAGACATCTCGCCCCATTTTTGGCCCAATGGCACCATGCCGAATTCTGAGGAGTTTAACGAACTGGTTAGGAACGGGTTTGCAAACTACAGCTTGCGGATCGACGGGTTGGTCGAAAATCCGAGGACGTTCTCCTTTGCGGAGCTCAAGGCGATGCCCAAGCAAGAACAAATCACCGAGCACTTTTGCATTCAGGGTTGGTCGGGGATCGCCAAATGGGGCGGGGTTCCCATGCGCCATATCCTCGAAATCGTGAGGCCCACGCCTGAGGCCCGCTACGCGGTCTTCTATTCATTCTCCGAAGGTTCCGCGGGCGGCGGCTATTATGATGCTCACAAGATCGAGAACATGCGCCATCATTTAACCATCCTCGCCTATGAGATGAACGGAAAACCGGTGAGTGTACTCCACGGCGCGCCGCTCCGGTTGCGCTGTGAAAACGAGTTGGGTTTCAAAATGGTCAAGTGGATCCAAGCCATCGAGTTCGTTCACGACTTCGCCCACCTCGGCGCCGGCCAGGGTGGCTACAACGAGGATCACGAATTCTATGGCTACCGAATGCCCATCTGACGCCTGTTGGATCAGGATGCGACCAGGCGGTCGAAGTGCGCCACAATTATCATACGCGCCTCATGGCAAGAACGCCCGTCGCAAAGAAGACCTTGGACGGGCATCCCAAATGTATCGTTGAGCACTCGGAAGACTTGCCTGAGATCACCGACTGGCGATGGACCGATGCCTAAAGAGACTCCCGGATCGCGAGGTGCGGCCTTCTCGACCATATTTCACGCAGACTGTCCGCCTTCCAAGGTCGCTGTGTACGTCCAGTGCTGGTAACGAATAAACCATAGTGAGACCAAGGGACATTGATGAGTCTTGGCTGATTCTCGACGAGGGGGGGGACCATCACACTGCCATCTTCCCTTCGACGAAATTAAAACGGTCAGTATGGATAGCACGAAAAACATGACAGGCTGTTCAGCACCCACAGCCGCGGCCGGATGTCGCGCGCTTTTCCCGCCGTGACCTTGAACCACAAATAAGCACGAAGCCGGCGGTGATGCCGAGCCCGAGGTTGAAGGGGAAGCTTCGTCGTATGACGCCCGCATCCTAGGCCGGGCGCGATGGACCCTTATCAACGCTGGCGACGGGCCGGGGATGATGCGAAAATCGGGTCCGGAGAAATCCTCGATGGAGAATCCTAAGCCAGCATCCAAGCCGTCACGCACCGCACGCTCTCAGAACAGCGCGCCCCACACGCTCGCTGTCGATATCGGCGGATCGGCATCAAGACCGAATTGCTCGACCAGCGCGGCCGCTCGCTGACCAATCGCACGCCCATCCCGACGCCGAAGAGGGCGACGCCGCATCGGAGGATTGCTGTCATCCGCAAGCTGGCCAAGGTCGAGGGCAAGTTCGATCGCGTCTTGGTGGGTTTTCCAGGAGTGGCTAAGAACGGCCTTATTTATACCGCGCCCAAATTGGGTAAGGGATGGAACAATTTCGCGCTCGGACAGAAGCTGCGCCGCGAGCTCAAGCGTCCGGTGCGGGTCGCCAATGATGCCGATGTCCAGGGCCTCGGCAGCATCTCCGGTCGCGGTGTCGAACTGGCCATCACCCTCGGCACTGGCGTGGGCTCTGTGATTTCGTCAATGGCAATCGCATCCATCTGGAGCTCGGACATCATCCGTTCCGCAAGGGCAAGACCTACGAGAACCAGCTGGGCCATTGGATGCTGCTCGAGAACGGTAAGAGGTGGTGAAATAAGCGGCTACGCGAGGCGATCGAGGACCTCAAGATCGCGTTCAACCACGACCGGCTCTTCCTTGGCGGCGGCGATGCCAAGTTCATCCGTTTTGAACTGCCTAAGAACGTGAAGATCGTCGTCAACGCTGAGGGGTTGCTCGGCGGAATCAAGCTGCGGTAGATGTGCACGGGAAACCGGTTCCGGGAGCGGCGTGACAAAGCCGCGCCGCGTCAGCGCCGCGGACAGATATCGATTGAAGGAGAAGAACAATGAAGTATGGCGGATGGCTGACGCGAGAACCAGCAGGCAGGGCACTCCAAGTGGCATGTCTAGCAGCGGACTATGCGCCTGACGCAGACAATCTCGCCACCAGTGCTGAATGGTTACGCGCGGTCAACGGCACCGGTCATTACTTCTCCACGGTCGCGTCGTGGCAGGTGCATGGAAGTGACGTGATCGGCGAGATGCAGGGCTGCGTCTGCTGTGGCCTCGTCCTGATCAATGACCGCCGCGGGGTACTGCTGATCGCACCCGGCGGCTTCAATCGCATGCACAAGCGCATCTTCCCTTGCCAGGCTCCGCCTTTGTGCCAAGGACCGCCTTTTGGTCAGGAACTACTGCTGGAGAGTAACGATCCACTCATTGAACTGCGCCGCCGGCTGATTGAAAAACACGATCCGCGCTTTAGAGTCTTCGGAGATGCGCGCTTGGCGGTCACGTGAACTCGACCGCATCCTGACTCCACGAAGAACCATCTCTGATTAGGTGCCACAACATGAACTACCAGGTCACCCGCGAGATCCTGTGGAACGTACCAATGGCGTTCATCGTCGTGATGTACGCCCTGATGTTTGTGCTCTTGGGCGCGTTTGTCTGGCGAGGGATTTATTGGTGGCGGCGAGTGGCATTGGGGACTGCGGAGGAAAGCCGTGTAGATCAGCTTTGGCGGCGTTGGTGGATCTCTCTGCGCGATGGCGTCGGGCAAGGCACCGTCGTAAAGGAGACCTGGGGCTGGATGCACTACGCGTTCTACGTCGGCTTTGTGGGGCTGTTCATTGGGACCACCGTCATTTTCATCAACGGTGACCTCCGCTATCTGGCGGCTCTGTTCGGATTCAACCTCTACTTCTTCTTCGGCGACTTCTATCTTTTCTTCAAGGCGGCGATGGATACGTTTTTCCTGCTGCTGATAGTCGGCGTTATCGCCGTCTCGATTCGGCGCTTGATCCTGGTTTCACCCGCAGCAAAACGCGCGAGTTGGATCCGGTATGGCCGGCCTTCGCTGCTCGCCTCGCCTCCGCGTGAAAAACTCCTCGATAATCTCGAGAATTTTCTCGGCTACTGGTATCCGCTCCTGATGCTGGTGCTAGCGGCGGTCACCGGGCTGATGCTGGAAGGCGCGCGAATCAACGCGACCCATCCGAGTTTTACGGAATGGGCATATGTTGGCCGGCAGGTCGGCAGGCTCGAAGGAGCTCTCGGCGCGGGAATCACATTCCACCGATGGCTCTGGCTGACGCATGTGCTTGTGGTGTATCTGCTGTTGTTTGCTTTCCCGTTTTCAAAGCTGCGGCACCTTTTGTTCGCACCAGTCAACTTATTTTTTCGCTACCGCGGGCCGGGTGGCCGGCTGAAGCCGATTCTCAATTTTGAAACGGCTGAAACCTTCGGGGTTTCCAAGATTGAGGATTTCACGTGGAAGCAACTGCTTGATATGGCTTCGTGCCTCGAATGCGGACGATGCACGATCAACTGCCCAACCGCGACTACGGGCAAGGCGCTCAATCCGAAGTTCCTCGTGATCGAGCAGCGCGAGCATCTGCTCGCTAAGTCGCCCTTCTTGCTGCAGACGAGAACTGCCGCGCAAGACGGCGGCGACGCACCTGCATGGAACGGTCCCGACATGATCAAGGATGTCGCCACCGAGCAGGCGATTTGGGATTGCACGAATTGCGGATGGTGCGAAGAAGGATGTCCGGTCGGGATCGCACACATTCAGCGCATCGACGACATGCGCAGGCATCTGGTCCTGATGGAGAGTCGATTTCCGCAGGAGGCAGTGACGGCGTTCAAGGGAATCGAGAACCAGGGAAATCCCTGGGGACTGGCGGCCGAAAAACGCGCAGATTGGGCCGAGGTTCTCGGCATTCCGGAAATGTCTACGCTGGCTGACCCCTCGCAGATCGACGTGTTGTATTGGGTTGGGTGCGCCGGTTC
>JBDTAT010000116.1:0-5106 GCA_039924505.1 Bryobacteraceae bacterium | reverse complement strand
GGCGAGAGGGCTGAATGCCGGAACTATAGCCTGTGACGGCTTGGCGTTTGACGACGTGCGATGCAACCGCCCTTCGTGGAGGTCGGCGGCAACGCGCGCCCGGAGGCATCGCTAGTGCATGCCCGCTTTGGGATCAGCGCCGGGGCGCGCGGATGGCGTCAAACTCCGCCGGCGTCAGCTTGCGCGATTCGCCGGGCGTGAGCTTGCCCAGGCGCAGAGGGCCGATGCCGACTCTCACCAGGCGCAATGCGGGATAGCCCGCCGCGGCCATCATCCGCCGGACTTGCCGGTTGCGGCCTTCGGTCAGCGTGATCTCAATCCACGCGGTTGGTATGCTCTTGCGGAAGCGAATGGGCGGGTCGCGAGGCGGCAGTTGCGGGTCCTGGCCGAGCAGGCGCGCGTTGGCTGGACGCGTGAGTAAATTCTGAATCACGACGCCCTTTTCCAGCTTCTCCAATGCGGCGGCGTCCGGAATCCCTTCCACCTGCACCCAGTACGTGCGCGGGTGCTCGAAGCGCGGATTGCTCAGCCGGTGCTGCAGCCAGCCATCGTCGGTGAGCAACATCAAGCCCTCGCTGTCGCGGTCGAGCCGTCCAACCGGATAAACATCCGGCGTGGAAATATAATTCTTCAGGGTTGCGCCCGCGCCACCGGAAAACTGGCTGAGCACGTTGTACGGCTTATTAAATATCAGATAGCGCGGCACCGGCTTCAGCGCCGGCCTACTGCAACGTGCGTCTGGACCTCCGGAGAAATGCCGGCGTGTCCAGATCGTTCATGGGCAGTTTTTCCTCGACGCGCGGAGAGGGAGCGCGAAGCGGCTCTTCAAACTCCGGCTCCTCGAAGCTCGTTTGTGTATGGACTGGTTCCGGTTCCGGCTGGGGCTCCATGCGGGGCGGCGCGGGACGGGAAATCTCCATGCGCGGCGGTTGCGGCGCGGCGTGTTCAAAGGTTGGCCTGCGTTCGATCTCCGGCAATCCTTCGCGGAGGAATCCGGTGGCGATGACGGTGATCTTCACTTCGTCTTCCATCGCCTCGTCGCGCACGACGCCGAAAATAATTTGCGCATCCTCATTTTCAGTGGCTGCGCGGATTAGCGAGCACGCTTCATCGACGCCGTGCAAGCTCAATTGACTGGAGCCGGTGATATTGATCAGCACGCCGCGCGCGCCCTTCACGCCGCCCTCTTCCATCAGCGGGCAATCGATCGCCTGGCGGGCGGCCTTCGTCAGAGCCCCGTCGCCCTTGGCGGTTGCGGTCCCCATCATGGCGTAACCCATGCCCAGCATGATGGCGCGAATATCGGAGAAGTCGCGATTGATCAGGCCCGGCGTGGTAATGATGTCGGCTACGCCTTGGACGGCCTGCCGCAACACGTCGTCGGCAACGCGAAACGCGTCGAAGAAACTGGTCCCCTTCGGCACTTGATCGAGCAGCCGCTGATTCGGAATCGTAATGACCGTATCGACGGTTGACGCCAGATCGGCCAAACCGCGCTCGGCTTGTTTGGCGCGCCGCGGGCCTTCGAACCCGAACGGCTTGGTGACCACCGCCACCGTCAGGGCGTTCAATTCCTTGGCCAGCGACGCCACCACCGGACCGGCGCCGGTCCCCGTGCCGCCACCGAGGCCCGCGGTGACGAACACCATGTCGGCGCCTTCCAGGATCTCGATAATCCGCTCGGTGTCCTCGAGCGCGGCCTGGCGGCCCACGGCCGGATCGGATCCCGCGCCGAGGCCGCTGGTGATCTTCGCGCCGATCTGCAATTTGTTGGGAACCGTCGAGGCGGCCAGCGCCTGCGAGTCGGTATTCAAAACGTAGAACTCGACGCCCGTCAGCCCTTCGGTCATCATGCGGGCCACCGCGTTCGAGCCGCCGCCGCCGACGCCCACCACTTTGATTTTGGTGCCGAGCATCGATTCTTCCTGAATCACGAATTTCAACGCATCAAGCTGTCCCATGATTTTCCTCCCGTTCCTTCCGTAGCATTCCCACCAGACCTGGCGTTCTCCGCTTCACGTCGCGCCGCGTTTTCAAACGCGCCGAATACATCGCCAACCCTACCGCCGTCGTCCATTCCGCGCTGTCGATCTCTTTCGGCAAATTCCCGATTCCGAGCGGCAGAGCGTTCCGCGCGGGGCAGTTCAACACGCGCTCCGCCATGTCGCACATGCCGGTGAGACTCGCGCCGCCGCCGGCCAGCACAACCCCTTCCAGCAACCCTTGCTCCATGTCCGCGCGCAGGATTTCGGCGCGGACGAGTTCGAACAACTCCTCGGCGCGCGCCTCCAGAATTTCGATCAACTCGCGCCGGCGCACCTCGCGCGGCCCGCGGCTTTCAGGCGACGGCACTTCGATCAGGGTGGTGTCGGCAGTGAGGCCGAGGAGCGCGCAGCCGTATTCCTGTTTCAGCCGCTCGGCGTCTTCGTAGGCGATGGTCAACATGCACGCGGCATCGCGCGTGAAATGATCGCCGGCCACCGGAATACTGGCGGCCCGCACCACCGAGTCGCCGTCGTAGATTACCAGATCGGTGGAGTGCATTCCGATGTCGATCAGAGCCGCGCCGCGGTTACGGTCGTCGGGAAGGATTGCGGCGTAGGCGGCCGCCATCGGCTCCAGTACCGTGTCTTCCACCGCCAGGTGCGCTTCATGCATCGCCTCCACCAGGCAATCGTGTTCTTGTCTGGACGCCGTCACAATGTGAACATTTGCGTCCAGCCGCGAGCACGTCATCCCTTTCGGCTTGCGGTAGCCGGCGCGGCCGTCCACGACAAAATCCTGCGGCAGCACCTGCAGCACCATGCGGTCGTTTTCCAGACGCACGCGCGATGCCAGGTTCATGGCATAGGTCAGGTCTTCCGGTTGCGCGATTCGCGATTGCCCAAATTCGAAAACGCCGTGGCTGTTGCCGCCGTGAACGGTTGCGCCCCCGACCCCCGCCACCACCGCATCCACCGGGATCTGGGCGCGCTTTTCCGCCGCCCGCACCGCTTCGCGAATCCGCATTGCCAACTCGTTCTGATCGGCAATACGCCCCTTCGCCCATCCCGTCGAGACGGCCTCGCCGTGGCCCAGGTAGCGGAGACGAGAGCCTTCAAGCAAACAGATAACGCAGCGCGTGCGCCAACTTCCCGCGTCCACGCCGGCCGCCAGATACCTTTGATTCGCCATTAAATGCCAACCTTCATACAGATCATTCCACGACCGTGATGCGATCTTCCAGCCGCATGTCTAATGTCGCCGCGTGCGGCAGCCGCTTCTGAATCTCCCCATAGTGATTCATGAAATTTTCGAGCCGCGGCGCAAAATTGCGATCTCCTAACAGCAGCACCAGCGCGCGATCGCCGCGATCCACTGTCACTCTTATATTGTCGCGGTCGGTGGTGTCGATCTCCGAGATCCTGGCTCCCAATGGACCCACCTCGGTCAACAGCCGTTCCATGCGCCGGACACGTTCCCGCCGCACCGGCTGTGAATCGCCGGCCGCAAAACCCGTGAGCACGGGGAGCGCAAACCGCGACTTGGGGGGCGTCTCTAGAATTACCGCGTCTCTGTCGATCAGAGCCATGCGCGACCGGCCGTCCCCGGCCGCCAGCGCCACGAAGGCGACCGGACGGCGCTCGGTGATTCGCACGGTCACTTGATCGGGCCACACCCGCGCGATAGTCGCATCCTTCACCCAATCGATCGCCAGTAATTGCCGGCGCCGTGCGGCCAAAGGCAACAGATAGACGCTGCGGTCGAAATCGGGCGCGAACACGCGCATCACCTGTGTTTTCGACGTGTAATGCAGGCCCATCAGATGCAGGCTGGGACTTCCGGCTCCGGAATCGGCGGGTTCCAGGAGCGCGAAACGCGGATCTTGAATCAGAAACCGCTCGACCGATTGAAGCGCGAACAAGGCGCCCACCAACAGAGCCGCCGCCACGGTGAAGCGCATCGCCGCGCGTAAAATGCCGGCCGCCGGCCGGGGAGTTCGCGCGCGATCCCCGCGGGCGCGGCTCCTGGATTTCGCGTCGCCGATACGAGGCTCGGGCGAGCGTTCGCTCATGCTCTCCACCGTCCCATCGGCGTCGTCGATCCCGGCCATCTCATGCCGCTCCCCGCAGGCGCTCCAGCACCTTCTCGCCGGCCTGCGAAACGTTTCCAGCCCCCAACGTCAGCACCAGGTCGCCCGAGCGCGCGTCGCGCACGATCGCCGTGACGCCGGCTTCCATCGTGCCCACATACTGAACCGATTTGTGTCCGAAGGCGCGAATTTTCCCCGCCACGGCCTCGGCCGTCACGCCGGGTATCGGCGCCTCGGAGGCCGCGTAGATGTCCATCACGTAAACCGAATCGGCTTGGTGGAACGCGCGGCCGAAATCGTCCATTAACAACTCCGTGCGCGTGTAACGGTGCGGCTGGAATAACACCAGAATGCGCGCATACTCGCAGTGCCGGGCCGCGGCGAGCGTCGCGCGAATCTCGGTCGGATGGTGGCCATAGTCGTCGATGACGGTCACCCCGGCGGCTTCGCCGCGCACTTGAAAGCGCCGGTCCACGCCATTGAAGCCCGCCAGTCCCTCGCGAATGACTTCCGGCGTCACTTCCAGCTCCAACGCCACGCCCGCCGCCGCCGCCGCGTTTAACACATTGTGCGATCCCGGAACGTTCAGGTGGAACACGCCCAGATCCACGCCGTGAAACTTCAGCCGGAAATCGCTGCAAAAATGTCCCAGTTCGATATCGCTCACCGCCAGATCCACCTGCGCGCTAGTGCCGTACGTGATGGTCCGCCGGGTTATCGATGGCAGAATCCGCTGCACCTGCTCGTCATCCAGGCAAAGAATCGCCGCTCCGTAGAACGGCACTTTGTTGATGAAATCGATGAACGCGTGGCGAACGGCCTCCAGCGTCGAATAGTGGTCCAGATGTTCGCGGTCGATGTTGGTTACAATCGCGAGAATCGGTGCCAGCTTCAAAAATGACCCGTCGCTTTCATCCGATTCCACTACCAGAAAATCGCTGCGTCCCACCCGCGCATTCGATCCGCCCATCGTCTCCACCCGGCCGCCTACGACGACCGTAGGGTCTTTGCAGGCCTGGCTCAGAATCGCCGCC
>JBDTAT010000115.1:0-3412 GCA_039924505.1 Bryobacteraceae bacterium | reverse complement strand
TTCCCTCCTTTCATCGTAGCCTTTTGCCACGGGCGTTACGTTATTCTGGTGCATCGACCGATGTATAAAGGGCAGCGAATCACGGTGATTATTCCGTGTCTGAACGAGGAACAGGGGATCGAGTCGGTATTGCGCCGCATGCCGGAGTTCGTCGACGAGGTGATTGTGGTGGATAACGGATCGACCGATCGCACTTCGGAGGTGGCCGAGGCGTTCGGGGCCAAAGTGATTCGCGAGAATGTTCGCGGATACGGGCGGAGCTACAAAACGGGTTTCGGGTTTGCATCGGGGGATCTGATTATTACTCTGGATGGCGACCATAGCTACCCGCCGGACGCGATTTCGTACCTGCTGGAGGCGTTTTTGCACTTGGACGTCGATTTTCTGAACGCGTCGCGGTTTCCGGTGCGGGACGCCCATGCGATGAGCTTCAAACATAAGTTGGGGAATTTGGTTTTATCGATCGCCATGTCGGTTTTGTATTTCCGATGGGTGCGGGATTCGCAATCGGGGATGTGGGTGTTCCGGCGCTCGATTCTGAAGGACATGAAGCTGGTGGCGGACGGGATGGCGTTTTCCGAAGAGATCAAGATTGAGGCGCTGAAGAGCCGGCGCATTCGCTTTGCCGAGCTTTCGATTATGTATACGTCGCGGCTGGGCGAGATCAAATTGAATCCGTGGCGCGACGGCTTGTATAACCTCTGGTTTCTGGTGAAGAAGCGCTTTTCATGACCGTCGCCGCCGTCGTTCCTCACTGGAACCGCCGGAATCTGCTCGAGGAATTGCTTTCCAGTATTCGCGCGCAGACAGTTCCGTTTGATGAGGTGATCGTGGTGGATAACGGGTCGACCGACGGCTCGGTGGAGTGCGCGGAGGGATGGGGGGCGAGGGTGGTGCCGCTGGCGAGGAATTTCGGGTTTGCCGCGGCGGTGAATCGAGGCATTGAGGCCACGCGGGCGGATTGGATCGCGATTCTGAATAACGATGTTAGGCTCGATGCGGAGTGGCTGGGGAATCTGCTGGCGGGGTCTGGAAACGCGTCGTTTGCCACGGGGAAGATTCTGCGCGCGGGAAATATTGAGGTGATCGACGGGGCGTTCGATGAAGTTTCCCGGGGGGCTTGCGCGTGCCGGTGCGGGTTCGGGAAGCCGGATAGCGCGGTATGGAACCAGCCGCGAAAGATCCGGTTCGCGTCGATGACGGCGGCGCTGTTCCGGCGCGACGTGTTTCTGGAAATTGGTCTGCTGGATGAGAGCTTCGGTTCTTATATGGAGGATGTCGATTTCGGACTGCGCGCAGCGCTTGCCGGCCGTAACGGGGTCTACGTTCCTTCAGCCATCGCGTATCACCGCGGCAGTGCGACGCTGGGCGTGTGGAACTCGGAAACGGTGCGGCACATTTCGCGGAATCAGGTTATTTTGGCGAGAAAATACTTCGGCGGCCAGCCGCGATGGCCGATTTTGGCTGGTCAATTGCTTTGGGGAATACTGGCGTTTCGCCATTCGAAGGGGTTCGCTTGGCTGCGCGGCAAGTTTTCGGGGCTGAGTTATAAGAACGGGGTTCGCAGTGACTCACGTGAAGGGATTCGAGCAATCGTCGAATCGAGCGAGCGGAGTATTTTCGAGCTGGGGCAGCAGACCGGTTTCGACTGGTATTGGAGGGCGTATTTCTGGCTGCTGCGGCGGTGATCGTCACCTACAATTCGGCGGAAGTGATCGGTGCTTGCTTGGAGGCGCTCGCTAGAATGGCTCCGAACTTTACGCCGATCGTGGTGGATAACGCGTCTACCGACGGCACACGCGGCACCATCTCTAACGACACGAATCGCGGATTCGCCGCCGCCGTTAATCAGGGCGTGATGGCAACGGATGCGAAATTCGTCCTTCTTCTGAATCCTGACGTTGAATTGCTCACTTCGGTTGACGCGCTGATCGATGCGACCGAGCATTACGGCCTGGCGGCTGGAAAGCTGGTGGACGTTACAGGCCGCGCGCAGGCCGGATTTTCCGTGCGCAGGTTCCCGACACCTTCCGCGCTGATCTTGGAGCTGTTTGGCATCAATCGTTTGTGGCCAGCGAATCCCGTGAATCGCCGCTATCGTTATCTGGACCGGTCGCTGGACGAACCGGCATGCATCGAGCAGCCGGCGGGGGCGTTCGTGATGTTCCGGCGGGACGTGTGGGAGAAGCTGGGGGGCTTCGATGAATCGTTCTATCCGATTTGGTTCGAAGACGTCGATTTCTGCCGCCGCGCCGTGGACGCGGGCTATGAAATTCAATATATTCCCCAAGTCATGGCGCGTCACCGAGGTGCGCATTCGATTCGTGCGCTTGGGGAGGGCTGCCGCGCATGGCACTGGTGTGTTAGCCTGCTAAGGTATGCTTCTAAGCACTTCAGTCCACGGGCTTATAGGGGAGTCTGCGCGGCAGTGGTGCTCAGCTCGTTTCCCCGGATGGCCGCAGGGATGATTCGAGAGCGAAGCTTAGAGCCGATCTTTGTATATTTTAAAATAGTGCGTTACGCGGGCCTGTGCCTTATGTCAAACGGGCGCGGGGCAGTCTCGAAGAATTCGTGATTATCCGCATGGCTTATAACGACTTAGTGTCCGACACGATCGTGACTTACAACAGCGGCCGCTTCATTAAGCGGTGCCTCGAGTCGGTGCTCGAGCAGAAGTACCCGAACCTGGAAATCATCGTGATCGACAATGCGTCGACCGATGGCACGGTGGACCTCCTCGAACAGTTCGCGCATCAGTGCCGGATCTACTACAACGACAAGAATATCGGGTTTGCGGCCGCGCAGAATCAGGCGATCGGCCTGTCTTCAGGGGAATGGGTCCTGACGTTGAATCCGGATGTGCTGCTTCTGAAAAACTTCATACAAGCGCTGGTGGAGGCGGGGCAGATGGATCCTAAAGTGGGGACGGTGTGCGGGAAGCTGCTGACCATTCGTGCAACGTTCGATTTGCCGGACAAGCAACTGGTGGACTCCACGGGAATTTATTTCACGCCGATGCTGCGCCACCTGGACCGGGGCAGCCAGGAAGTGGATAACGGACACTACTTGAACTTCGACTACGTTTTCGGGGCGACGGCTGCGGCGGCGCTGTACCGGCGACAGATGATCGACGACATTTCGATTCAGGGTGAGTTTTTCGATCCGGACTTTTTTGTTTATCGCGAGGACGCCGACGTGGCGTGGCGCGCGCAACTGATGTCGTGGCGATGCCTTTATACGCCTTTGGCGCGGGGGTATCACGTACGCAACGTGCTGCCTGGAAACCGGCGCGCGCTGCCTCCGGAAATCAACATGCATTCGGTGAAGAACCGCTTCCTGCTGCGGATCAAGAACATGACGCCCGATTTGTACCGGCGGAATTGGCTCTCGATTACGGCGCGGGATATCGTGG
>JBDTAT010000114.1:0-5630 GCA_039924505.1 Bryobacteraceae bacterium | reverse complement strand
GTTGATGAGGTGCAGGTTGCCCGGACCGCAGGACCCGGCGCACACCGCGAGCTGTCCAGTCAGCTGGGCTTCCGCGGAGGCGGCAAAGGCAGCGGCCTCCTCGTGGCGCACATGGATCCAGTCGATCCCCCCCTGGCCGGCTCCTCCTGTCTTGCGCACGGCATCGACGATCGGGTTGAGGCTGTATTCGCCCCCACGCTCAGCCGTCCGGCGGAATTATCCCGCAACTCCGCCAGCGCGTTTTCCAGCTCGCCTTCCAGGTTCTCGAATCGCTTGCCGAAATCGAACACGATTCGCCCCGCATCCGTCAGCAGCAGATCCTTCGCCGACCGGTCGATCAGCTTCTCCTCCAGATCGTTCTCCAGCCGCTGCACCGCCAGCGACACCGCCGGCTGCGTACGCAGCAGTTTCTCGGCCGCCCGCGAAAAGCTCTTCTCGGTCGCCACCATAAGGAACACCTTAAGAGGATACAGATCCATAAATTATATTTATAGCATCATTTTATGTTATGATGCAAGGGATAATTATAAATTTGCTAAATCCGTGTCGCGCGCTGATAATAGCGCTAAGGGGTACCGGCCTACCAGCCCACGCCCCAGCAAAAACGGAGACGAAAATGAATAACCGCGTCTACATCTTCGACACTACTCTGCGGGACGGCGAGCAGTCGCCCGGCTGCAGCATGACCGTTCCTGAAAAGCTCCGGATGGCCGCCAAACTCGTCGAGCTGGGCGTGGACATCCTGGAAGCCGGCTTCCCCATCGCATCGGACGGCGATTTTGAGGCCGTCGATGCCGTCAGCCGGCAGTTCCCCTGGGCGCAGGTGGCCGCGCTCGCGCGCTCCTGCACCAAAGATGTGGAGCGGGCCGCGGCCGCGCTGAAACATGCGAAGCGCCCGCGCATTCATACCTTCATCGCCACCAGCGATATTCACCTCAAGTTCAAGTTGAAAAAAACCCAGCAGCAGGTTCTCGACGAAGCCGTTGCAGCCGTCGAGCTGGCTCGCCAGCACGCCGACGATGTCGAGTTCTCAGCCGAAGACGCCACGCGCACCGAGCCTGAGTTTCTCGAAAAAATCTCGCGCGCGGTCGTAGCCGCCGGAGCCCGCACCGTCAACCTGCCGGACACCGTCGGCTTCTCGGTGCCCGAGGAATATGGAACCTTGATCGCCCGCATGACCGCCGCGCTGGGCGATTCGGCCATCGTCAGCGTTCACTGCCATGACGACCTGGGTCTGGCGGCGGCGAACTCGCTCGCCGCGGTGCAAGCCGGAGCGCGCCAGATCGAATGCACGATCAATGGGATTGGAGAACGGGCCGGCAACTGCTCGCTCGAGGAAGTCGTCATGGCCATGATCGTCCGGCCCGACCGCCTGCCTTTCCATACCAAAATTGTCACCGAACAACTCTACCCCGCGAGCCAGATGTTAACCGAGATGATCTCGTTCGGACCGCAGCCGAATAAAGCGATTGTCGGCGAGAACGCCTTCGCCCATGAAGCCGGCATCCACCAGGATGGTTATCTGAAGGAACGCACCACTTATGAGATCATCGATCCCAAGTCGGTGGGCGTTCCCGAAACCCGCCTCGTGCTGGGAAAGCACAGCGGCCGCCACGCGCTGAAAGACCGCATCGACCATCTCGGCTTCCAGCTCACGAAGGACGAACTCGACGAAGTCTACACGCGCTTCACCACCATGGCCGACCGGAAAAAAGGGCTCCGCAACGACGAGATCGTCGTGCTGGTCAAAGAGATTGCCGGCGCCGCCTCGGCGGTAAAGGCGTAGCTCTCGAATGCCGCCCGCGCGCCCGGCCGGCGGCCCACGAAAATGAACCTGAACATCCTCACTCTCCCCGGCGACGGCATCGGGCCGGAAGTCACTCGCGAAGCAATCCGGGTTCTCGAATCGGTGGCCGGCAAGTTCGGCCACATGTTGACCCTCACCGAAGGCCTGCTCGGTGGAATTGCCATTCACAAAACCGGCACGCCGTTCCCCGACGCCACCCGGAAACTTGCGCTCGCGGCCGACGCCACGCTGATGGGCGCCGTCGGGCTGCCCGAGTTTGATAACGCGCCGCCGGAAAAGCGCCCGGAAAAGGGGCTGCTCGGCATCCGCCAGGCGCTCGGGGTCTTCGCCAATCTGCGTCCCGTGCGCGCCTACGCTTCGCTCATCGATTCCTCTCCGCTGAAAAACCATCTAGTGGAAGGAACCGACATGATTATCGTCCGGGAGCTGACCGGAGGCCTCTATTACGGCACGCCGCGCGGCATCTCGGGCTCGGGCGCCGAAGAGCGCGCCGTGAACACCATGAGCTATTCGCGTCCGGAAATCGAACGCGTCGCCCGCATGGCGTTCACCCTGGCAAGCGCGCGCCGCAAGAAACTGACCAGTGTCGACAAATCCAACGTGCTCGAAAATTCTCAGCTTTGGCGCCGCGTGGTCACCGGGATTGCGGCCGAGTTTCCCGATGTCACGCTCGATCATCTGCTGGTCGACAACTGCGCCATGCAGCTTGTCCTCACTCCGCGCCGCTTCGACGTGATCGTCACGGAAAATCTGTTCGGTGATATCCTGAGTGATGAAGGAGCAGTGCTGGCCGGCTCCATCGGCATGTTGCCCTCCGCCTCCATCGGCGCCAAACGGGCCTCGGGAGCCTGGGTCGGCCTCTATGAACCGGTCCACGGTTCCGCCCCCGATATAGCCGGTCAAAACAAAGCCAACCCGTTCGGCGCCATCGGGTCGGTAGCGGCCATGCTAGAGTACAGCTTCGGTTTGACAAAGGAAGCGGCAGCGGTGAATCGGGCGATGGAAGCGGTTTTGAACAGCGGCAAAGTGACCGCCGACCTGCGGCCCAAGGGTGCGCCGGCCACTACCGAAGAAGTAGGGAAGTCCGTCTGCACAGCGCTATAAGCCCTCCGCATACCAGCGGCCGGTTTTGCCGCCGCCGTCCGATTTACGGCGCCGTTCGATTCCGAGCCGCAGCCGTGACTGAGGGAGCGGTGCTTACAAAAAGGTGTTCATAAATGCAACCACGCACGATTATTGAAAAAGTCTGGGACAACCACATCGTCGCCGAACAGCCCGGCGTCCCTTCGCTGCTCTACATCGACCTGCACCTGGTCCACGAAGTCACATCTCCGCAAGCCTTCGACGGCCTGCGCCAGCGCGGTCTCAAAGTCCGGCGCCCGGACCTGACGTTCGCCACCACCGACCATTCCACGCCCACCACGCCGCGTTCGCTACCGATTCTCGACAAGGTCGCCGCCGCGCAGGTGGACCGCCTGGAATCGAACTGCCGCGACTTCGGCATCCCCTGCTTCGGTTTCCACAGCGACAAGCAAGGCATCGTCCATGTCATCGGACCCGAGCAAGGCCTCACGCAACCCGGAATGACGGTCGTTTGCGGCGACAGCCACACCGCCACTCACGGAGCCTTCGGCGCGCTGGCCTTCGGAATCGGGACCAGCGAAGTGGAGCACGTGCTCGCAACCCAGTGCCTGTTGCAGCGCCGCTCGAAAACGTACGAAGTTCGCGTCGACGGCGGGCTCCGCAAAGGTGTCGGCGCCAAGGACATTATCCTCGCCCTCATCTCCCGCATCGGCATCGGCGGCGGCACCGGATGCGTGTTTGAATTTTGCGGATCGGCCATCCGCGCGCTCTCGATGGAGGAGCGCATGACCGTCTGCAACATGTCGATTGAAGGCGGCGCGCGCGCCGGGCTGGTCGCTCCCGACGACACGACGTATGAGTACATCGCCGGCCGCCCATTCGCGCCCAAGGGAGCCGATTGGGACGCCGCGCTCGCCCGTTGGCGGCAACTCCCCACCGACGATGGCGCGAATTATGACCAACGTATCCACATCGACGCCGCGGAACTAGAGCCGATGATCACCTTCGGCACCAACCCGGGCATGGGAATCGGCATCACCGCGCTGGTGCCCGATCCCTCTGCCATCTCCGATCCGCTGGAGCGCGAGACGCTTGCCAAGGCTCTTCGCTACATGGATCTGGAGCCGGGCAAGCCGCTGCTCGGCCATCCCGTGAACGTCGTGTTTATCGGAAGCTGCACCAACTCGCGCATCGGCGATCTGCGCAACGCTGCCGCTATTCTCAAGGGCCGCAAGGTCAACCCCAAGGTCCGCGTCATGGTGGTGCCCGGTTCGCAGCAGATCAAACGTCAGGCGCAGGACGAGGGTCTGGATCAGATTTTCAAGGATGCTGGAGCGGATTGGCGTGAGGCCGGCTGCTCCATGTGCATCGCCATGAACGGCGACCAGCTCGCGCCGGGTGAGTACAGCGTATCCACTTCCAATCGCAATTTTGAAGGACGGCAAGGCAAAGGCGGCCGCACGTTTCTCGCCAGCCCGCTAACCGCCGCGGCCAGCGCCATCACCGGTGTCGTCACCGACGTCAGGAGCCTTTTATGATCCAGTTCACCCCCTTTGAAAGCCGCTTCATTCTTCTGCCGATCGATAACGTCGATACCGATCAGATCATTCCGGCCCGCTTTCTGAAGACGATTTCAAAAGACGGCTTGGGCGACCAGCTTTTTAACGACTGGCGCTACAACGCCGCGGGAAATCCGAAGCCCGATTTCGTCCTGAACACCCCGGCGGCGAAACAGGTGAAGATCCTGGTGGCCGGCGCTAATTTCGGTTGCGGCAGTTCCCGCGAGCACGCCCCGTGGGCCCTCACCCAGTTTGGTTTTCGCGCGGTAATCAGCACCTCGTTCGCCGATATCTTCAAGCAGAACTCGCTCAAAAACTCTCTGCTGCCCATCGTCGTCCCGCACGACGTTCACGCGTGGCTCTTCGCCAACCCAACGTCGTCGCTGAAAGTCGATCTGGCGTCGCAAAAATTGACCCTGGCCGACGGCCGCGCAATCGATTTTCCGGTGGACGGGTTTTCGAAACACTGTCTACTGGAAGGCGTGGATGAACTCGGCTACATTCTGCAGCAGGATGCGGCGATTCGGGCCTTCGAGGCGAAACGCACCGGCTCGCTCAACACGTTAGCGTAGCCGCGCAAAACTGCGGCTAGTCTGTCGCCATTCTGTCGCCATTCGGGTTGCAGCGACGCCTTATTCGGAGTACTGTAGAGATATGGTTGACTTGAAATTGCAAGTACCAGTCACCGAAGAAGTCGAAGTTGATGCCCAAACCTCGACCGCGATTGATCGCGGCGTCAGGGACGCCGACGAGGGGCGTACTGTGTCGATCGACGAAGCCCGGAAGATGATTCCTAAGTGGATTTCCAGATTCGAATCACAGAAACGGCCTTAGCCGATTTCGAGGAAGTCCTGGATTACTCTTGGCTGAATTTCCCCGCCGCCGCGGAACGCTTCGGCAATGCCATTCTCAATCACATCGATCTCCTGAAAAGCTATCCATTCATCGGCAGCCCGGTTGTAGGCCATCCCAGTGTGCGCCGCCTCGTGTTAGACGGGCCTTATCTCGAGCGCACAGTTGGAAACCATGCCGCGCTGATCCCTTTCCATGAAACTGCTCTAGACTGGCTGTGCGTGTCACAGCTCACGAAGCCGCGTTGCCGCAAGTTGCCTCCAGCCGCGAAAACCGTGCGCGGCCTGGTTTGCTGGTTTCAGCCGGAGTACAACCGCTAGGATAGGATC
>JBDTAT010000113.1:0-3695 GCA_039924505.1 Bryobacteraceae bacterium | reverse complement strand
GGCTGGAACGCGATCAATCAACTCATTCGTGAAGACTACAGTTGGAGCGGGCGGGAACCCAACGTCTTCTATGTCCGCCGCGGCGGGCGTTACCACGATTTCTCGGGCGTCAGCGGAATCGATTTCGCCGAGGATAGCCGCGCGTTCGCAGTCACCGATGTGGATGGCGACGGCAATCTGGACGTGATTTTGAAAAACCGGCTCGGCCCGCAGGTGCGCGTCATGCGGAATGAGTGCGGCGTGGGGCGCAGCGTGATCGCGTTCCGGCTGACCGGCACGAAGTCGAATCGTGACGCAATTGGCGCGCGCGTGGAAGTGGATGGGCAGGTCAAGTTCGTCCAAGCGGGTTCCGGGTATTTATCGCAGCACACCAAGCAGCTTCATTTCGGCCTGAAGGAAGCGGCGGCGCGGCGCGTGGGGATCGTCTGGCCGTCCGGCGCCACACAGGAATTTACAAACCTGGCGGCCGGTTTTCGTTACGCGATCGTCGAAGGATCGGAGGAAGCGGCTACCACGGCGTTCCGTCCGCGCGAAGCGATTGAAAGTCCCCCGGTTGCGGGTGACAACGAACTCCGCAGCGCCGATACCTGGCTGCTGGAGCCGGTGCCGCTGCCCGATAAAGGCGTTGGACCGGGGATTGTGAAAGTGACCGATACGCTGCCGCCCGATACGCTGGCGGGATACGCGCTGTTCCGGCGATACCTGTTCGATTGGCGCTCGGATCTGGAACTGCCGCTGTGGCTGTTGGTGGACGGCCGCGGGCGCGCGCACAAAGTATATTTCTCCGAGCCGTTTGGACACGACAGCATCGAAGGCGACCGCCAGCGTTTGGCGTTGCCGTTTCCGGGGACGTACTACTCGCAGCCGCGCCGCAATTATTTTCGTCTGGGGGCGGCATTTTATTGGGCCGGATATCCGGAACAGGCGCTGCCGTATCTGGAAGAGACGGTCCGTCAAAATCCGTCCAATGCGAAAGCCTTGCTGGCGATCGGCCAGATTCACCTGGGCGCGAAACGCTACGAGGAAGCGGAGCGATTCCTTGAGCGCTCTTTGAAAGTGAACCCGGCATCGGCGGAGACTCTGAACGAACTGGGCGGCGTGGAGATGGGACGCGGCAACACCTCCGCGGCGCTCGCTTACTACAAACAAGGATTGGCGCTGCGCGACGATCTGCCCTACTTGCTGGCGAACGCCGGCCAGGCGTATGTGAAACTGGGCGACACGGCGAACGCCGAGCGTGTGTTCCAGCAGGCCGTGCGGATTGACCCGAAAGACGCCGATGTCTGCAATCAACTTGGGTTGTTGTACGCGCAGCAGAAGCGGCCGGTTGACGCGCGCAAATGGTTCGAGAGGGCGATCGCGGCCGAGCGCAACCATGCCGGCGCAATCAACAATCTCGGTGTGCTCTATATGGAGCTTGGCCAGACGAACGATGCCCTGGCGGCGTTTCAGTATGGACTGGAAGCCGATCCGGACGACGACGAGATGTACCTGAATCTGGGGCGGATTTACGTGCGGCTAGGCCAGCCGGAGAAAGCGCGGGATGCGATGCGCCGGCTGCTGGCGCGCAAACCGGATAGCGCGATGGCGCTACGGGCGTTGCAGGAATTGGATGCCAGATGACGGCAGCGGCGCTGTTACTTTTATTGATGGCGGCGCAACCGGGACGGCCGGATGCTCAGGCACTGACCAAGGCGGTAGCCGCATCCGGCCGTGTGTTGACGCTGGCGTTGACGCCTTCCCGACGGCTTCGTCCGCCTGCGCGAATTGCGCCGGGCGCGCCGCCGTTGCTCAGCTTCCGGCTGTTCGAATCAACTATGCGGCATCGCAGCGGCAAACTGGATCTGGTGATTGACGATGCGGGTCATTAGGTCTTCGACCGCGAGATTCGGTGCATCTTGGGCAACCGTTTGCTTACGCACGCGGCTCAGAATGGGCCTTCCGAGCCGCCACGCTACGGGAACGAAGCGGCGCTTCCGAGCCGCGACCGCGAGGGAGCGGTTTGTGACCCGTACCATCACCCTCTGCCTGGTACTCGCCGCATGCGCATTCGCTCAGCGCGACGACGTGGCCAACGGTATCGCGGAATTCCAAGAGGGACATTATGCCGCCGCCATCGACAGGCTTCGGAAGTCTCCCGGCGACTCACGGGCCAAACTATTTCTGGCGTTGGCACAGGCGGGTTTGGGGCAATGCGAAATAGCGGCTCCGCCTCTTGCGGAGCAATTCGAGCACAACGCCGACCGGGAGCTGAAGCGGCTTGCCGGGCTGGCGCTGGTCCAGTGCCGCGTGGCGCAAAATCGCCGGAACGACGCGTCACTCGCGCTGGCACGGTTGCATTCGTTGTATCCCAAGGATGCGGACGTGCTCTATCAGGCCGCGCGCTTCCACATGGAAGGGTGGAATGACGCCATATACGAACTGTTTCGGAATGCGCCGTCGTCGTTTCGTGTGAATCAGATCTCGGCCGAGGTGTTTGAGATTCAGGGCCGGTACGCGGAGGCGGGCGCGGAATACCGCAAGGCCATCGGGAAAAATCCAGTGGCGCTGGGCCTGCACTTTCAGCTCGGCCGCGCGCTGTTATTGGAATCGCACGCGCCGGAGAATCTAGCGCGGGCGAAAACCGAGTTCCAAGCCGAGCTGGCGCTGAATTCCGCGGATTCCGCCGCTGCCTACGAGATTGGACAAATTCTGCTGACCCAACAGCAGCCGGCCCAGGCGGCGCAGCAGTTCGAGCGCGCCGTCGCGCAGAGTCCGGAGTTTCCAGAAGCGCTTCAGGCGCTCGCAAAATGCCGCGTCGGCGACAAGCGGTACGGCGAGGCCATCGCGCTGTTGGAAAAAGTGATTCAAATGCAGCCGGCAAATGAGAGCGCGCACTACAGCCTGATGTTGGCGTATCGCAATGCCGGACGTGTACCGGATGCGGCGCGCGAGCAGGCGATTCTGGAAAAACTACAGCGCGTCCCGGAAGGCGAGTTCACGGACTTTCTTAAAAAGCTCGGCGAGAAAGCTCCGCAGCCGTGAATCGTCTGCCGGCGTTGCTCACGTTGACGCTGCTGTCCGCGGCCCCCAGCGTAGTGGAGTTCCGGAACGTCGCGCGCGAAGCGGGTCTCACCGCTGCGTTCCCGAATGGCGGATCGGAATCGAAGCAATACATTGTTGAAACCACCGGCAGCGGCGCGGCATTCCTCGACTACGATAACGACGGGCTGCTGGATATTTTCCTGATTTCCGGACCCGGCGGAACCAACCGGTTGTATCACAACGACGGGAACGGCCGGTTCACCGACGTGACGAAACAGATGGGGATGGAGCACAGCGGCTGGGGTCAAGGGGTCTGCGCGGGCGATTACGACAATGACGGATTCACCGATCTTTTTGTGACCTATTGGGGCGCGAACGTTCTGTACCGCAACGCCGGCGGGAAGCGGTTCGAAGACGTTACAGCCCAGGCGCACCTCACGCAAGACCGCGTGCGCTATAACACCGGCTGCGCTTTCATCGACTACGACAGCGATGGCCATCTGGATCTGTTCGTCGCAAACTATCTGAAGTTCGATTTTGCGGAGACTCCCAAACCGGGCGCGAACCCATACTGTTTCTACCGCGAGCTTCCGGTGAGTTGCGGCCCGCGCGGTTTGCCCTTCGACCGCAACATTCTATATCGCAACAACGGAGACGGCACGTTCACGGAC
>JBDTAT010000112.1:0-4253 GCA_039924505.1 Bryobacteraceae bacterium | reverse complement strand
CGCGCCAGCTTGATTTCCACCGTGCGCCGTATTTCGACCAGAAATTCCTCGTTGGCCTGGCGCTTCGAATCGATCTGCTGCACCAGATCGGCCCACGCCTCCGGATGCAGATAGCGGAACGACAGATCCTCCAACTCGCCGCGAATTTTGCCCATCCCCAGCCGGTGCGCAATCGGCGCGTAGATGTCCAGCGTCTCCTGCGCGATGCGCTCCCGCCGCTCCGGCGCAAGCGACCCCAACGTGCGCATGTTGTGCAGCCGGTCGGCCAGTTTCACCATCACCACCCGGATATCGTTCACCATGGCGAGCAGCATCTTGCGCATGTTCTCGGCCTGCCGCTCCGCGCGCGAGTGCAGATCCAGTTTCGCGAGCTTCGTCACCCCGTCCACGCACCGCGCCACCTCCTCGCCGAACGTCCTCCGGACCTCTTCGAGCGTGGCCGTCGTGTCTTCCACAACGTCGTGCAGCAGCCCCGTCTCCAGGCACGTCATGTCCATCTGCATGTCGGCCAGAATGCCGGTCACCAGCAGCGGATGCACCATGTAGGGGAGGCCCGAGACGCGTTTTTGATCTTTGTGCCGGTCGGCGGCGAAGCGGAACGCTTTCTCGAGCCGCGTCAGATCCTCGCCCGGCCGCCCGCGCAAAACCTTCCCTTCCAACTCCTTATAAAGTTGCTCGACAGAGGGCGGTGGAGTGACTTCGGGAACGTCATCGGACATCGATAATACCAGTGTACACGCCGCTGCCCGCACCTCCGGCCAATTGCGGCAAATTGCTGGTAGGAATTATTTCTCCGGCACGCGTCACTCGATCGCGGCAATTCAAGCGGCGCCACGTCTCCAATAGGCCAACGATGCGGACGCGTGGATTTCACGATGGAGCAGGAGCCGCGCGGATGCAATCCCGGCGCTACAATGAAGCGGCAGACGCCGATGGAGACAATCGCGGTAGAATCCATTCCGATCGTCGTGGTTGGGGAGGAGGACGGCCGCTGGTGGGCCGATATCGAATCCATGCCGCACGTGATGGCATACGGCGTAACTCGCGAGTTGGCGATTTCCGCCGTGCTCGCCCTTGCGTTGCGTGTTGCCGCCGATTGCATTGATCGCGGTGGGAGATCCCGGCTCTGTTCACAAAGGCTTTTTCCGTGGCATGAGCAGGTGGAGATCGGTCGCGGCGAAGCAACTCTCGGCCGCCGGCTCAAATGGCCGGCCCTTTATACATCTTCCTGCTGACGGCCGGCCTTCTTGGCAATTTACGCCTGGCCGGTTTGTCGGCTTCGCGGCCGCTTTGAGCGCCCGCTTTGAGAAGAAATACAAGATCCGGCTGATAGCGAGAGAATATCGTCGATGACGATTGAAATACCAGATGACCTTACCCCCCGGTTGGAAGGCATTGCTGAGGCACAGAAGAAGAGCGTCGAGCAGTGGCGGTGGAGTGTCTTCGCGCCCTCTTCAACAAGACGACCTCACCGGAGGCCGTGTTGCGAGGGGTCCGCGGACTAAAACATCCGAGCTCATCCGCTGTAGACGATCTTAATGACGCAATTGCCGCCGGACGGCTGCGGGTGAACGAGGGCGGCGCATTCGACAACTGGCCGCGTGGATGACTTATCTGCTCGACACAAACGCAATCAGCGGCTTAATGAGGGCGGCTCCGCAAATCGAGAATTGGATGGCGGTGCTGGACCCGCTTGATCGTATCGTCACCTGCACGATTGTCCGAGACGACGTGCTCTTCGGAATTTCAAGGCTGCCCGACGGCAAACGACGGGCGGAATTGGAAGAAACAGGGCGCCAGTTCTTAGCGGCCTTCCAGTGCGAGCCGGTCGCGGAGCGGGCTGGCGATTTTTATGCCGCTTTCAAAGTGACTCGCCAACAGCACGACCTCGCCCTCGATGAAAATGACTTGGGTAGCGGCGAAAGCACTGGCGTAGCTACTTTCCCACTTAAAATTCCGCACGGATGCTCCTTGTTTTCATAGGCGCGCTGCGTGACTGTTTGCTGGATCGAACGTTACCCTCCCTTCGAGAGAGCATCGATCCGATGCCGATGGGGACGAGTCATTAGAATATTTTCTTTAGAAATATATTGACTCTGCTCCGCACCTTGTGTATCATCATTATAGATGACACGTAAGCAGGCCGTCCGCAAACGAGAAAAACTCGCAGCCCAACTCTCCCCAGCGATTGGCGTGCTGCGCGGCTCGCTGCTCCAGCGCACTATCCATCACTCCTCGGGATGCCAGAAATGCGCTCGCGGCGAGGGGCATCCGCTTTGGGTTCTTACGGTTGGTTATCCGGGAGGAAAAACCCGCCAGGTTAGCCTGCGTCCCGAGCAGGTCCCGCAGGTTCGTAAGTCGGTCGAACGCTTTCACGATTGCAAACAGACCCTGGAAGCCATCAGCGAACTGAATCAGTTCCTGTTGCGCATGGACCGCGAGGCGTCCAAAGATCGGGAGCGCGAATCGTGATCGCCGTTCGGCGCCTGCAGCGGAATTTTGCCGACGGCTTTATCGCCGAGGCGGTGGAGGATCTATGGGAACCCTGGATGCGACACGCCGATAAGGCGCTGGAAGATGACGCCCTGCTACTGATCGTCCAGCAGGAATTGGCCAAACGCTGCAAGAAGAGTAAGACTCGCGGCCGCCGGGCGACGCCGGCCGATGTCGTGCTCCGAATGCTGTTATTGAAGCACGTGCGTGACTGGAGCTACGAAACGCTGTCGCGGGAGGTGCGCGCCAACCTGGTCTATCGCGAATTCACGCGGATCGGCGGCGAAAAGGTTCCCGATGACCGGACGATGGGAAACCTGGCGCGTCAACTGGGGCCGGAGGCGATCGAGAAACTGCATCGGCGGGTGGTAGAGATCGCCCAGGAAAACAAGATCGCAACCGGGCGGAAGATGCGCGTCGATACGACCGTGGTGGAGACCGATATCCATTATCCGACCGACAGCACTTTACTGGGCGACGGCGTGCGCGTTCTGACGCGCACCATGAAGAAAGTCGTGGCCGTGGCGGGCAAGGCGGGTACGCAGATGCGCGACCGCAGCCGATCCGCCAAGTTGAAGGTTTTGGCGATTGCGCGCGCCAGCCGCAACAAGACGGAGCAAGGCCGGCAGAAGATGAAGAACGCCTACGTCAAACTGTTGGAAATCACCAGCCGGGTCGCCGGGCAAGCCAAGAAGTTTTCCAGCGAGATCGCCGAACGCGTCAAGCGAGGCAATCTGGCAGTCCTGAACAAGGCCAAGCAGCAACTGGATGAGATGATTCCGCGAGTCCAGCAGGTGCTGCGTCAGACACGCGAGCGGGTGCTCCGCGGCAATACTCAGGCCGATGGAAAGCTGCTGAGCGTATTTGAGACGCACACCGAGGTGATCCGCAAGGGCCAGGCGAATAAGCCGAATGAGTTCGGCAAACTGGTCCTGATTCAGGAGGCGGAGAACCAGATCGTTACGCATTACGAAGTGTGCGAGCAGAGGCCGGCGGACTCCACTTTACTCGAAGGATGTCTGGAGCAACATGTGGAACAGTTCGGACACGCGCCAAGGCAGGTAGCGGCGGACCCCGGATTTTTTTCAGCCGCTAACGAATCCAAGGCCGAGGAGATGGGGGTCAGCCGGGTATCGATTCCGAGCCACGACACGAAGAGCCCGGCCCGCAAGCAGCGGCAGAAGCAGCGTTGGTTTAAAAAGCTTCAGAAATGGCGCACAGGCTGTGAAGGCCGCATCAGCGTTCTCAAACGCAGGCACGGGCTGCGGCGATCGCTCTATAAAGGACCTGATGGAATCCGGCGCTGGATCGGACTCGGTGTGATCGCCGACAATGTCATCCATATCGGTACCCACTTGGCCGAGCAAGCTCGTCCACGGTAAGATTCCCTCCTCGGCCAATACACTCTTCCATCCCCATCCCCATTCAGATTTCTGAAGCACCCTCCATTTCCACTTCAACGTTCCCTGAAAGGTCGCCCAGTCCCGGCAAACTCGCCGGCCAGCTGCTGGGCGGTCTGACGCGCCTTTTGGAATTTTAAGTGGGAAAGTAGCTAGGCTGGCCTGTTTCGCAGTATGAGCGCATCTGGAAGCTTTGGTGGAAGGTGCTGAATGTGGCCATTCAGATGTATCAGTTGAGTCCGCCGCCGCAGCGTGTAGTCGACTTCACAAGGATGCTGGCATGTACGGCATGTTGCTATCTCTCAGCTCTGGCTATGACCCCTTTGGCGCTAGTGCGCTTGCTAAACCAACCATGACATC
>JBDTAT010000111.1:0-3418 GCA_039924505.1 Bryobacteraceae bacterium | reverse complement strand
GAAAGTCCCCTTCGAATCGGTGCGGCTGCCGAAGGAAGGCGCGACGCCTGTCGTCAGCCTCGCCAAATCCAGATAATTGCGGCCATTCAGGGGCAAATCGAGAATCTGCTTGGTGTTGATTACCTGGCCCACTGTGGAAGTTTCCGAATCGACCGCCAGCGCCGCCGCCGAAACCTGCACGCTCTCGGTAACCGCGCCGATCTTCAGAGCGAAATCGACTCGCGCCGTTTGGCTGACGTCGAGTTGCAAGCCCGTGCGAGCCGCGCGCGCGAATCCGGGCTTCTCCGCTTCGACGCTGTAACTACCGGGAGGAAGCAGCGGCGCGGAATAAAGTCCGCTCTGGTTGGTCTCGACATTGGTCACTACACCGGTCGAAACGTTTGTGACGCGGATGTTCACCCCGGCAATAGCCGCGTTCGACGGATCGCTTACCGAACCTTGAATGGTCGCGGTTTGCGCGAACGCACACGCGCAAAGGAACGGCAAAACGGCGCAGAGTTTTCTAAACATAAATCAAGGTTTGATAGTAATACGAAAACGAGGAGGGTTTGGTGCGGTCGAGAGGACTTGAACCTCCACGGGATTGCTCCCGCTGCCACCTCAAGGCAGTGCGTCTGCCAATTCCGCCACGACCGCGGCTAAATAAAGCTTAAATCAAAAAACTTCGATGCCACCACCTATTTTTTTGGTGTCGGAGGCGCAGCTTGGCTTGGCACGGGAATCGGCACCGTCGTGGTATTTCCCGATGGGGCGCCCTTCGTCGTCGGCGTCACTTTCACCACGCCGGAAGGTGCCGACTTGCCCGTTTTGCGATCCAGAAGCGTGCTGCTTCCGCCTTGGCCGCGCGTCGCCAGAATTGAGAGCGACATGGAGGTGAGCATGAAGACGATCGCCGATATGGTGGTCGCTTTCGAAAGCAGCGTCGCCGAACCTCGCGGTCCGAATGCGGTCTGCGATCCCATGCCGCCGAACGCGCCTGCGAGATCCGCCGCTTTGCCGCTTTGCACCAAAACCACGATTATCAGGAAAATGCACACTATTACATGTATGATCGTCAGCAGAATTATCATCGGAACCTATCCAGTATAGCCTCAGGCCAACTCTCTTTACAACCGGCCCAATCACTCGGCATGTCGTAGGACCGAATTCGTCTGAGAACCTGTCCGTAGTTCTCCTACCATTTGCTAGGAGATTTCTGAATTACACTCGGAATACGGCGGATGTGGCTTCGATCCCTTTTGCGGCGAGCGCTTGTTTTCGCAATTACTCTATTTGTAGTTGGATTCCTCGGGGCAACGCTGGTCCGCTTGGCGCCGGGATTTGGAGTTGATGCGCGGCAACTCGATTCCCGCTTGCGCGAGGAGAGCGTCGAAAGTATCCGGAAAGAATCGATGGGCGAACGGAATATCGCTCGGTTTTACGCCCGGTACTTGAGCCGGCTTGCTCGCGGAGATCTCGGCTATTCCCGTACGTTGGCCCGGCCCATCGCGGAGCTATTCGACGAGCGTTTTCCGATCACGTTTCGAACGGTGACATACGGTTTATTGGGCGGGTGGACGCTGGGTCTGACCGCCGCCGCCGTCTTGGCGTTCTCTCGCTCGCCGATTGTCGATTTCTGTTTCTCCGGCGTAAGTGGCTTGTTCTTATCGCTGCCTTCGGCGATAGTGGCTTTGTTTTTCCTTTTTGCGGGTGGCCCGGTCGCGGCCGCCGTCGCGCTTGTGATCTTTCCCAAGGTGTTCCACTACACCCGGAATTTGCTGATCGAAGGCTACGCGAAACCGCACATTCTCGCCGCCCGCGCCCGAGGATTAGCCGAACGCCGCATCTTTTTCTGGCATGTGCTTCCCTCTGCGGCTACCCAAATTCTCGCCTTGGCGGGAGTCTCGGTCAGCATCGCCTTTGGGGCCAGTATTCCGATTGAAGTGGTCTGCGATTCTCCCGGTTTAGGGCAGCTTGCCTGGCAAGCCGCGTTCGGACGGGATTTGCCTCTCCTGGTGGGCCTTACATTTGTAGTCACTGCCGTTACGCTTCTGGCAAACGCGGCATCCGATCTGGCGATCGAAGCGGCGGAACACACTCCGTGAGCCTAAAAACGGCAGTTATTGTACCACGAGTCGGTCAAGCAGTTGTCATCAGATGGGTGATCTGCGCAGCGGTCGAAACGGGTGTTTTTCCGGCGCAGGATGGAAATTGGCTCGAGCTCCAGTGGCGGCAATGCCGTTTCTAGGATGAAGCGTGTCCGGCCATTCGCCTGGGGTCTTTTGATCGCCATTTTCGCGATCTCGTTGGGCGCGAATTGGCTAGCCCCGGCTCCTTATGCCAGGCAATTTCGCGATTCCCCGATGGCCTCCCCCTCCGCGCGATTCCCGCTCGGGACGGACGATCTCGGGCGCGACCAACTCTCCCGCCTGCTCTATGGAAGCCGCGTTTCGCTCCTCCTCGCGCCGGCCGCCGCCCTGATCGCAACGCTATTGGCCGCGCTCATCGGCGGAATCGGCGGGTATGCCGGAGGCTGGCCCCAACGGATTGCGCTCGGCGCGGCCGATCTGTTCCTCTCCCTTCCCTGGCTGTTCCTACTGCTTACCGTCCGCGCGATGCTGCCGCTAAATGTCCCCCCGCTCTGGTCCGTCGCTATCACGTTTCTGCTGCTTGGCTCGCTCGGATGGGCTGCCTCGGCGCGCATCGTTTGCGCGGGCGCCAGAATGTTGCGCCATGCCGATTTTGTACTGCAAGCCCGCGCTTGCGGAACCGGCGGCGTGCGCCTGCTCTTCGTCCATGTGCTCCCCAACCTGAAGGCCGTATTGTTCGCGCAATTTGGAATCGCAATCCCGGTATTTATCCTGAGCGAGGCGAACCTCAGTTTCCTCGGATTGGGCGTCGCCGAGCCGCTCCCCTCGTGGGGAAACCTGCTCACGCAACTCGAAAAGGGTCCGTCCGTATTCGCCAACCCATGGCGTCTCGCGCCCGTGCTGCTGCTGTTGGTGGTCGTCAGTTGTTTCCACTTGGTTCTTTCGGAGAAAGACACTTCTCAATGACGCGCATTCGACGATTTGCCTGGGCCTGCCTCGCGCTCCTGCCCATTTACGCCGCATCCGGCCCGGTGGTCGGCCAACTCCGGTTCTGCCTCCATTCCGAGCCGAAAACCTTCAACCCGGCATTGGTCGAGGAGGAATCCGGCGAGGCGATCCGCTATCTTACCGGCGGCGTTCTGATCCGCGTGAACCGCCTGACGCAGCAATTGGAACCCGAGCTTGCCGCCTCCTGGAAGGTCTCGAACGGCGGCCGCAAGATCGCGTTCCAAATTCGCCCCGGTCTCGCCTTTTCGGACGGAACGCCGTTCACCGCCGAAGATGTCGCGTTCACCATGCGAACTTTGATGGACCCCGCGCTGCATTCGCCCACCGGCGACGCGTTTCGC
>JBDTAT010000110.1:0-7106 GCA_039924505.1 Bryobacteraceae bacterium | reverse complement strand
TTCAACGAAGAGCCTAAGATGGCGCCGCGTCTGGCTCTGGCGTTCGCCCTGGTGGACGATGGCCGGTTGCAGATGACCGAGTTCAGTCCCCTGCAATACCTCGTGAATACGTTAAATTCCAAACAATACCAGGATGTTGCGGAAGGGTACTTGATCGAACTGGCGCGCGATACCAAGGTCCGGCAGGCAATTTATCCTGCCATCGCACGGGGAACCAAGGACGAAAAAATCCAGTTGGCACAAGTGCTGGCGCGCAGTGGAGACAAGGATAGTCTCCCATACGTGCAAAGCCTATCGACCGATTCGGATACCGACGTCGCGCAGGCAGGATTGCGGTCGTTGCGGACCTTAAACGCCCGGCTTCAATAAGCGGCGCGCGGTGGAAGCCGCTCCCTCCCGCGCCCACAGGGCGCCCAGGCTCGGAATGGGCCTTCCGACGCGCCGGCACACCGCTTATTTGGCCTTTTTCTGCTTCTGCTGGCCGACGCGGACCTTGAAGTGCGCCTGTTTGGCTTCCTGGAACGCTTTGTGGTCGTGACGCGTTACCGCGTCGGTTAAATAAGCGTTCAGATCGACGCTCTTCGGCAAGACCGCCATCACCGTGAAACTATCGTTGCAGGTGGGGCAGAACGGCCGGAACCGTTTTACATTCGGAATTCCCATACTCATTCAGGTTATCACACCGGCCGGCGTTGTTCCGCTCACCGGGACGGTTTGCGCGGGCGGAAACCGGTCATGCTATTTTCAGTAGAGCGCATAGGGCGCGGCGGCGCCCGTTTCGAGAACAGAACCGATGGCAACTATCAAGGAAGTGGCGCAACGCGCGCGAGTCTCGGTCGGCACGGTGTCCAACGTGCTCGGCGGCAATGTCCCGGTCAGCTCCGTTCTCCGCGAGCGGGTGCAAGCTGTTGTTCGTGAACTGGACTATCATCCGAATCACGTCGCCCGCAGTTTGAAGATGCGTGAAACCAAGACGCTCGGAATGGTTATCACTGACATCACCAATCCGTTTTACCCGCAACTGGTTCGCGGCGCCGAGGATGCGGCGTGGAAGCGCCACTACATGCTGATCACCTTTAACTCCGACGACCAGCTTGAGCGCGAAAAAGTGCTGCTGTCGGCATTACGCACGCGCCGCGTGGATGGCATCCTGCTGGTAGCGGCGGCCACCGATGGCGATCACGCGCATATCCGCGCCGCCATCGACGCCGGTATCCCGGTGGTCTGCCTGGACCGCATCCCGACCGATCTTGCGATCGACGGCGTCGCCGTCGATAACGTTGCCGGAGCGCGCACCTGTATCGAGCACCTGATTTCGCTCGGCCACCGGCGCATCGGCATCCTCGCCGGACCGCTCGATCTGCAGGTCTGCCGCGACCGGCTGCTTGGCTACCAGGAAGCGCTCGCGGCGGCCGGCATCGCGCTCGATCCGGGGCTGATTGTCGATGGCGGCATGCGCGAGGAAACTGGCTACCCTGCGTCCCAGAAACTGCTGAAACGCCGTCCGCGTCCCTCCGCGATCTTCGCCTCAAACGCCATCATGGGACTCGGTCTTATCCGCGCCGTTCACGAATCCGGTCTTCAGTCTCCCGGCGACGTCGCCATCGCCACCTTCGACGACCCGCCGTTCTCACGGGCCATCAACCCGCCGCTCACGGCCGTTGCCCAGCCGTCCTATCAGCTCGGCTATCAGGGCGCAGAGCTTCTCATCGAGCGCATCCACGACCCGTCGCGCAAGCATATCCGTCTGCTGCTGCAAACCGAACTCAAGATCCGGGAGTCGAGCGTGGGGCGTCCAGCGGCAGAGAACCGCCCGGTTCGTTCCGCTCCATAATCTCGATGTCGAGACTGGGGTGCGCCGTCCGGTGGAACCGCGCGCGCCAGGGCTGCGGCCAGGCACTGGAGGGAACCTTGCGGTTCGCAGCCGCCTACGCCCGGGTGCGATATCGCGATCATGCGGTGAAACAACCAAGACGCCCGAGACCTCTATCTAACGAAAGAGGAGACACGCGCCATGGAAATGCTTAACGAATTGCTGGTCGAAGAACTACAGGATCTGCTTCACGCGGAAGGCCAACTGGTGAAGGCGCTTCCTAAAATGGCCAAGGCGGCTCACGCGCCCAAACTGCGGACGGCGTTTGAAGAGCACTTCGTGCAAACCCAGGAGCATGTGGAGAGATTGAAACGCGCCTTTGAGCTGCTAAATGAAAAGCCCAAAGCGAAAGTCTGCAAAGCCATGATGGGCTTGGTGGAGGAAGGCGCCGAGACGATTTCGGAGGGAAAAGGGAAAGAGGCCGCCATCGCGGATTTGGCGCTGATCGTGGCGGCGCAGAAGGTGGAGCACTACGAGATCTCGGCATACGGGTCGGCGAGGGCGATGGCCGGGCAACTCGGCAATCAGGACGTTGCGAAGCTCTTGAGCCAGACAGAATCGGAGGAACAGAAGGCGGATGAACTGCTCACCACGATTGCCAGGCCGTTACTCAAGGGCGCGGCGCAGTCGGCGTAGCACATTCCGGTAGAGCCGCCGCGGCACGCGTTGCGCGGCCGAATAGGTTAATGGAAGGATCTACAATTTGCGCATATTACGCGATTTCATCTTCATTGTGTTGTTTTTTGTATTGCTCGCAGTATGGCTGTCCGCGTGGGTTATGTTTCATGTTGCGGGGGCGTTGATTCATGTGGTGCTGGTCCTCGCGATAATCTGCCTGGTGCTGCAGTTTGTTCTGCGCCGGCGTTCGGCGTAGGAGCTGACGATGCCGGGAACCAGGAAACAAAAACATTCCGCGCCGCGCGCGATTGCGGGTAAAGGCGCGAAACCAGGAATGCTTGAGAGCATCGCGCAGACGATCGGCTCCGCGCTGGGAGGCCTTGCGAAACGCACGGGCCTTGAGGGTTCGGGAGCGGAGCGCGCACCGAATAGCAAGGATGCGGCTGCGCGGCCCGCAAAACCAAAACCGCCGGCTCGCGCGAAGCGCGTTCCGGCGAAAAAGAAAAGAGCGGCGGCCAAGCTCCGCAGCGGAGATGGCGATACTCGCCCTACGTAAGACGGCCGCGAAATCGTGTAACAGCGGGTCGTGTGCGGAGTCTAGCTAAGAGAAGGATGAATGGCGTCCGAGACACTGATCGGACGCGCAGCAACCTGTAACTCCGGAGGATGGCGATGCAAGGCCGCCGCGATGCGAAAGCATTGCGAGCGGCCTCGCGCGGAACCATGGGCTTCGACAGGCAATCCGGCGTGACAACGCCGTCCGTGGCTGGCGGTCTCCTATTTTGGCGCCGCTTAAAATTCAAATCTTGAAAAAAGGGAGTTTATCATGGCGGGAAACAATACGGCAGTTTTCGGGATATACAAAACGACGGCGCAAGCGGAACACGCGGTGGATCGCCTGCTAGCGGCCGGCTTCGGGAACAACGACATCTCCGTGCTGATGCCGGACAGTCACAGCTCGAAAGAGTTTGCGCACGAGAAGAACACGAAGGCTCCGGAGGGGACGACGACCGGCGTCACTACGGGCGGGGTGATCGGGGGAACCCTCGGGTTGTTGGCGGGAATCGGCGCTCTGGCGATTCCTGGCGTCGGGCCGTTCATTGCGGCGGGTCCGATTATGGGAGCGTTGGCCGGTCTCGGAGTGGGCGGCGCGGTGGGTGGAATCATCGGCGCGCTGGTAGGAATGGGCATCCCGGAGTATGAGGCGAAGCGGTATGAGGGACGCGTCAAAGCGGGCGGTGTCCTGCTATCGGTTCATTGCGCGCTCGGCGAGGAGGTCTCCCGCGCCAAGGATCTTTTGAAAGAGACCGGAGCGGAAGATATCGCATCCGCCGGCGAGAAGTCCGTTAGCACCCACGGCGTGGACACCGGCCGGGCGACGCGGGCTTAAGCGGGAGGAGTGCGGCCATTCGGCAGACGGTTCGGCGCTGCTGCCCGCGGCTGTACCGGCACTCTAGACTAAACGAGGAAAATAATATCCGGTGGCGTCAAAGCCGCCGGATTTATTTTTTCCGGCCAGCGCGCCCAGTCGGCGTCGAGTATGAGTGTGGTTCGGAGAACCGGTCCGCGGCGCAACGGCGCGCTACAACTCAAAGCCGATACTCGAACCGCGGGTTTGTCGGTTCGGGCCGGCGATGGCGGCAGGACATATTGTGCGGCGTACGGATCCGATCAAGCAGCGCTTCACAGAGCCACGCTGCCGCGGTTCTCGGAATTGACCAACCAAAGATCCCGGCATTGACGAGGTGGTCCCGAACCCCGCCACCTGAGTAACCCGGACCTACCAATCGCGGCTAATCACGGGGCCGACCGGGTATTCCTTCGAAGCGATCGTCCCACTTGGCCTGAGAAATTCCGCGGGTCCGAACTATTGCAAATTGGACCGCATCGGCATATAGAATCGATAATCGATATACCGATCATCGATCTATATGCCGAAACAAAAACTGCATCCCTTACCTTCGTCCGCGTTCCAAATCCTGCTTTCGCTGGCTGGTGAAGACCTGCACGGATACGGCATTATGCGGCAAGTGGCGGAACAGACCGGTGGCCGGATGCGCCTCGGCCCGGGAACGCTATACAGCTCCATTCAGTCACTATCGGAAGAGAAGCTAATAGAGGAACTGAATCTGCGTGAGGATGAAAAACCCGGCCAGGAACGACGCCGGTACTACCGTTTGACGCCGGCTGGACGCAAAGTGGCGCGCACCGAGGCGGAGCGTCTTGCCGAATTATTGCGCGTCGCCCGGACCAAGAAGATATGGAAAGGGGATTATGTCTGAGAGGATCTATGCGTGGCTGTTGCGCCTCTATCCTTCTTGTTTTCGCGCGGAGTATGGGGAGGAAGCGCTGCAGTTGTTCCGCGACCGCTGCCGTCAAGAACGAGGGTTTTTCGCGGCAATGCGGCTTTGGCTGGATTTGCTCGCCGATCTCGCGATCTCCGTCCCGCGCCAGTACCGTCACGTCCAACCAGCGCCGATCGGCGCTTCCGCAGGGAGGCGGCCGGACGGGACGCCTTCGTTTTGTGTTCTAGAAGGTCATTCCCCACGTCTGGGATCGCTGCTTCTGGGAGCGGTGCTGTCAGCAGCGGCCGCATCGATTCCGATCGGCCATATTGCAAACTACCGGCCCTTCCGATCGGCCTTGGCCGCGCACAGTCCAGGTTATGCGCGATGGCCTCCAACGAGTTTTCGGATGACGCAGGCCGCGGGCGGTTCCGGACAGAGCGGATCAAGGGATTTCCCCTCGAAGCCGATGGTTGCGCAGCTCGCCTCCGGATTCCTTCAGCCTCCAGGCGCACAGCCGCAATCGCAAGAGGCGCCCCGCGCCGGAGCCCGGCCGGCCGTCGAAAGAGGCAACGTGGGCGCTCCCGAACGTCAGCGGGTAATTCACGCGATAGTCGCGAATATAAAGCAGCACTACGTCGATCCGATGGTTGCGGAGAAGATGGCGGCGATGCTATTGGCGCACGAAACGGCCGGCGATTACAACGCAATCACGGATGGCGCGGCCTTAGCCGCCTTGCTAACCCGGCAATTGAGGGACGCGAGCCAAGATCCGCACCTGGACGTGGTTTACAGCCAAGCTCCGCTGCACCCGCCCGGTCTAACATCAGAGCGGCTTGCGCGCTACCGGGTAGCGATGGAGCAACAGAACTGCGCGTTTGAAAAGGTCGAGGTCCTACCGCACAATATTGGCTATCTGAAGCTCAACTCCTTTCCCGAGCCTTCTATATGCGGGGCCGCGGCGACGGCGGCGATGGCTTCCTTGAACGATGCGGATGCGATTATATTTGATTTGCGCGACAACAGGGGCGGTTACCCCGAAATGGTCATGCAGATTGCCGCCCACCTTTTCGATCATCCGGAGTATATGTACAATCCCAGGGAAAATACGACGGAGCGGTCCTGGACGGCATCGCCTGTTGCAGGAGCCAGACTGGCGGACAAGCCGGTCTACGTGTTGACCTCCGGCAGAACTTTTTCGGGCGCCGAGCACTTCAGCTACGACTTGAAGATGCTGAAGCGCGCGACCATTGTGGGCGAGAGGACGGGGGGCGCCGCACATTCGGGGGTTTTTCATCGCATTGACGACCACTTCGGAATGGGCATTCCCGAAGCCAGGGCGATCAATCCGTTCGGAAAGAGCGACTGGGAAGGGACTGGCGTGGAACCGGATGTGAAGGTGAAAGCGGCCGATGCATTAATTACGGCAGAAAGGCTTGTGCAGACGAAGCTGAAGAAGAAGTAAACGGCCGCACGGAGCGCCCTCCCTGACGGAGTCGTGAAAACCAAATGTCTTCCGTGTGCGATTCGGATTCCGCCAAGCAGCTTAACGGCTCTCTTGCCGGAATGCTGGAACGAAAGCTATAGCACCGGACGAAATCAAATGAAAATGAACTGCGGAGAGGGTACGGGGCTCGAACCCGCGGCCTTCGAGGTGACAGGCGGGGGCGCCAACGCGGGCGCCGGTTATGTTGGTTCGTTTTTCAATTCGTTGCATTCACGGCGGAATGAAGGCGTTTTGGAAAGTATTGAACAGATCTCGCCAGAAGATTATGGATGTGTCAAGAAGTTTTTTTGCGTCTACGTGAGATCGCTCAACGAATCGCACTTGCGTATCCGCTGCTCCGGGTCTGACATCAGCGCGACCGCGTATTTGAAGCCTGCCAGGCTGCCGCGCATGACGGCCAGGCTTTGGTAGTAATCGTTGTATCGAATCAGGCCGGTCTCTCCGCGCCACATCGGAAAGACTTCGCATGCCCTCCGCCAGCAATCGTATACCGGCGTGACGTTCAGAAAAGTGTCGGGGACATAATTCGTCGCGTCTTCCCAGTTGTCGGCAAAGAAGACTTTGCCCACGGCATGGGCGGGCAACGCGCGCGGCATCGCGTCCAGCGCGGCGTAAAATAACGCGTCGCGGACAATCTGAAATGTATTCCGGTGGTCCTTGTGCCAGCTTCCATTCCAGTGCGTGACGACGATGTCCGGTTGGTGGCGGCGGACGAGATCGCAGACTGTCAAAATGGCCTCCTCACTCGCGGGAATTTCCGCATCCGGGTAGCCGAGCAACACCGCTTCGGCCCCCAACAGAGTGGCGGCCTCGACCATGGCGG
>JBDTAT010000109.1:0-3469 GCA_039924505.1 Bryobacteraceae bacterium | reverse complement strand
CGCCGGTCTGCTGGTGGATCGGGACATTTCGCGGATCACCGGTAACGTGCCGTCCCGATTCCTGCGTTGACGCGCTTTCGTTGCAAATGACAATCACCGATCGGCTACAACGCCCCGGAAAAAAGCTTGCGTTCAACGTGTGAGGTGTTAACAATCAGAGACACACAAGACTGTCTTTTTAAGGAGAGCTTTTATGTGCCCCTTCAAACAACGTCTCTTCTGCTTCTTGATCGTCTGGTTGGCAGCCACAGGTTCCGGCGCGGCGCAAACCACCTTCGCCAGCATCACCGGTACGGTAACCGATGCCACCGGAAGCGTCGTTCCCAACGTCGCGGTGACCGCGACGAATACCAAGACCGGCGTTAAGACGGCGACGAAATCCAATCAGTCGGGTAACTACACCGTCCCGCAGCTGATCGAAGGCTCCTACAATGTCGATGCGCAGGCCACTGGGTTCCGGCAATTTGCCGTCCAGAACGTAATCCTCGCATCGCGAGACGAGCGCCGCGTGGATATCAAACTCGAAGTGGGCAGCGTGGAAAGCGTGGTTGAAGTCAAGTCCGGGGCCACGCTGATTGAAACGGAAACCGCCCGCATCTCGAACACCAAGGACTCCCTGGTGCTCAATACGCTGCCACTGAACACGCGCGGCATCTGGGCGTTTTTATCGCTCTCGCCGGGCGTGCAGCAGCAGCCTGGAAGCAGCGTCGTGCGTTTCGGCGGAAGCCGGGTGAACCAGGAGAACTGGTCGATCGACGGCACTACGTTCTCGGACGGCGTGGATAACACGCAGACAGGTCCCCTGGCTAACTACATCGAATCGTTCCAGGAGGTGAAGATCGACTTGGCGAACAACTCCGCTGAATTCTCGTCGATAGGGCAGGTGACGCTCATTTCCAAGTCCGGTACGAACGAATTTCACGGCAGCGCCTTCGACTATTATTCAACGCCTTTCTTCCGGGCTCGCGATCCATTCAGCCCGGCGCGCGCCACCGGCATCCGTCATCAGCCGGGGTTTACGGTTGGCGGGCCCGTGCTTCTCCCGAAGATCTATAACGGAAAGAACAAGACGTTCTTTTTCTTCTCGTATGAGACCGCTCGCGGCAGCCATCAGACACAACTTCTGAACCCAACGGTCCCCATTGCGGCGTGGAAGCAGGGCGACTTTTCCGGCCTGGCGGTGGCAATCTACGATCCGCTGACCGGGGGGCAGTTCCCGGGCAACAAAATCCCGGCCAGCCGCATCAATCCCGTATCTCAGAAAATCCAGGATCGCTTTTATCCTGCGCCTAACTTCGGGGATCCGAACACTTTCCATTCGTCAAATTACCGTGACGCGAAGACGCGCGATTACGATCCCTCGACTTACTGGACCACGCGAATCGATCATAAGTTCTCGGACAAGGATTCGCTGTTCGGCCGATACACGTGGCACCGCCTCTACAATAGGCCCTTCGAAGGCAATCTGCCTACGATCGGCCAGCGGTTCCAACAGCGCGACGACCGCGCCTCAACGGTTTCCTACACGCACCTGTTCAGCCCGACGATGATCAATGAGGTGCGCTGGGGTTTCGGATTCAACAACAATCCGATCACGCCGCCCGTGAATGGACTTCAGGAGGTAACCGATCTCGGATTGAAAGGGCTGGCACCCAATCTGCCCAATTACCCCGGCATCTTCAAGGTGAACTGGTCGGGTATCAACTTGCAAGGCCTATCGCAGCTTGGTTACCGCAACCCGGGGTATCGAACGCACACCGAAGAAGTGCAGGAGCACTTCAATTGGTTTCACGGTCGCCACAACTTGAAATTTGGCTGGGATCTCCTGAGATCGGAGTACGATGCCTTCGGGCCTCCCGGTGACCTATATGGTAACGTCACATTTTCGAGTAAGTTCAGCGGCGGCGGGATTGCCGGGCAGGGAAATCCATATGCCGATTTTCTGCTGGGTATTCCCACGAAGTCGGCGCGCGCTTTTCCGACTCCGCGCGTCGACCGTAACCGCTGGTCGCACGACTTCTTCGCCTTAGACGATTTCAAAGTGAATCAGAAACTCACCGTGAATATCGGATTGCGTTATGAGGCGCACTTCAACTGGCGGGAGAACCAAAATCTGGTGTCTCTGTTCGACGTCAACTCGGGGGCCATCGTCATTCCGGATGGCGCGTCTTCCCAAATCAGCCCGATCTTCCCGAAGGGTTATGTGCCCATCAAGGAAGCCCATGATGTACCTGGCTTTGACGGCAGGCATCTGGTTAAGCAAGATCTTAATAAGTTTGCTCCGCGAGTGGGTGCGGCCTACCGGCCCTGGGGAGAGAACACGGTTTTCCGCGCCGGTTGGGGCATCTTCTATGACGTGGTTCCGTTTGTGTACGCTCTGGACTTCGGCGGAATTCCCTTTGTTTTGAGCGAACCTACCTTCACGAATCCGTTAACGAATCCGATTGTTTTCCCCCAAGTCTTTCCTGCAAGCGGAGTTGGCGGACCGTCTACGGTAGGCATTCCTACCGCGCAGAATCCGGGCTACCGGACACCGTACAGTATGCAGTACAACGCGACGATCGAGCGGCAGCAGTGGAACACGGGTTTTCGGGTGTCGTATATCGGCACGGCTATGCGCCGGGCGGCATATGGCTATAACTACAACGCACCGGTAGCGAACGATATTCCGTATATCGACAAACCGCGGCCCTTCCCGACGCTGCCCGACATCACTTATGTGACCAACGGAGCGGGCCACCAGTACAACGGCCTGACCGTTGAGGCGCAGCGGCATCTCTCGGGCGGCCTTTACTTCCAGGGCTCATGGACTTGGGCGCGCGATCGCTATGACATGGACTATAACTGGGATCTCGACAATTCGTCGTTTATTTCCGAAGACCCGCGAAATCGGCATCGGGAAGTGGGTCCGTCGCCGGACATCCCCACCCATCGCTTCAATCTGAACTATATCTATGAGCTTCCGTTCGGGAAGGGCAAGCATTTTTTCACCAATACCTCGCGCGTCGCCAACCTGCTGGTTGGCGGCTGGTCAATCAGCGGAATCTTCACGTATCAGACGGGTCAGTTCCTGACACCGCTGTGGGAGGGCCCCGATCCGGTGGGCATCAGCTACACCGATAGCGATCCCGCCGATGTGTTTCTCCGTCCGGATATCCTGCGCAATCCGAATTTGCCGTCGGACAGGCGCTCCATCTCCAACTGGTTCGACACCACGGCCTTCGCACCGCCAAAGCCCGGCCATTTCGGTACATCCGCCAGAGGCGTGATCATCGGACCCGGCGTAAACGTCTGGCATATGGGCCTTCACAAGGATTTCATATTCAACGAGCGCGGAACTCGTTTGCGTTGGGAGCTGACGGCCACCAACATTTTCAATCATCCGAACTGGGGTAATCCCGATTTGAACGTGTCCGATGGCCCCGGCGCTTTTGGCGTGATCACCGACGCTTCGGGTGCAACAAACGGA
>JBDTAT010000108.1:0-4286 GCA_039924505.1 Bryobacteraceae bacterium | reverse complement strand
TCCGATGGAAATTCTGTTTGTTCGCGAGGTCATGCGGAAAAATCTAGCGGCGTTTCCCGCCTCCGGACTCGTCGATGAAATCCGCCGCACATTTCACAAATCGCCGGCCGCTCACGGCCAGCATTTGTACCCGGTGGTCAGCGGCGATCAAAAGCTGTGCGGCGTCATCACGCGCAAGCACCTGCAGAAGGTGGTCGACGACCCGCTGGAATTTCCCGGCAGTCTGCGACTCGAGGAACTGGCGCGTTCGAGCCCGGTCGTCGCCTATCCCGACGAGCCGCTGCGCCTTATCGTCAACCGCATGTCCGACACCCGGCTCACCCGTTTCCCGGTGGTGGAACGCGGCGATGAGAGTACGCTGCTTGGTATGATCTCCCTTCAAGATCTGCTGCGGGCGCGCACGCACCATCTGGACGAAGAGCGCACGCGCGAGCGGGTTCTGCGTCTCCGTATGCCGTTCCAGAACTCGCGGAATGGAAAACCGGCGGGACGCACGCGTTAAACTAAACTAAGAATAAGGACCACTCGATGAAGCTCGTATCCTGCGCAATCCTTGGAATTACTGCAACGCTGGCCGCCTCCGGCGCCGTTATATTTTCCGGTTTCCGCGAGCAGAATCCCGGCGTGTTCCACAAAATCACCGCCGCGGATCTGCCGAAGCCGTATGCGTCGCGATCCGTCGACAACGGCCCGCGCCTCGTGCCGCGCCCCGCGAACGCGTGGCCCCAGGCCGTCGCCGGCTTCACCGTCTGGCTCTACGCCAATGGACTCGAACATCCGCGCCTGATCCGCAAAGCTCCCAACGGCGACCTGTTTGTCGTTGAAAGCGAGCCGCACCGCGGTGAGCCCGGCCGCGTCCGCGTCTTTCGCGGAATCGCGAAGGACGGAAAGCCGCGGACTTCGGAAGTTTTCGCGGACGGCCTCTCGCAACCCTTCGGGCTGGCGTTTTATCCGCCGGGGCCGAACCCTCAATACGTCTATGTAGGTAACACCGATTCCGTCGTTCGCTTTCCCTATCGCAATGGCGACCTGAAAGCGCGCGGCGCCAAGCAGGTGATCGTGCCGGATCTCCCCGGCGGCGGCCGTCTGCGCGGCGGCGGCCACTGGACGCGCGACATTGCCTTTTCCCCCGACGGCAAAAAAATGTTCGTCTCGGTCGGATCGCACTCCAACATCGACGACCCCGATCGCACCCCGGCGGAATTTCATCGCGCCAATATTCTCGAGTTCAACCCGGACGGCAGCGGACTGCGCGTCTACGCGTACGGAATCCGCAATCCTGTGAGCATTGCCTTCAACCCCGCAACCGGCCAGTTGTGGACGTCGGTGAATGAGCGCGATGCGCTCGGCGATAATCTGGTTCCCGATTACATCACCCACGTGGTGGAAGGCGGCTTCTACGGTTGGCCCTGGTATTATACCGGCGGCAACCCCGACCCGCGGCTCGCCGGCAAACACCCGGAGTTGAAATCGAAAGTGATTGTTCCGGACGTGCTGCTGCAACCGCATAACGCATCGCTCGAACTGACCTTCTATGAAGGCAGCCAATTCCCGCCGGAATACCGGGGAGACATTTTCGCCGCCGAGCACGGCTCCTGGAACCGCGCCGCACGGACCGGATACGAAGTGATCCGCGTGCCGCTGAAAAACGGTCGCGCCACCGGCGCGTACGAGGATTTCCTCACCGGCTTCGTCACCGCGGACGGACAAGTGTGGGGACGCCCCGTTGGCGTCGCCGTCGCCGGGGATGGATCGCTAATGGTGACCGACGATGGATCGAACTCCATCTGGCGCGTCGCGTATACAGGAAAGTAGCGCCGCGACCCTTCCGAGCCGCGACCGTGAGAAGGTGTGAAAAAATCAAATGCGCACGTTTTCCACGGATTTCGGCCACCAGAGGCCCGCTCAGAGGCGCTATAACGCGTTGTGACGGGTCGTCCAATGGTTTTGTATTCCTCCCCGTGGTCACGTCTGCGGTTTTCGGGATTTTTTCACACCTTCTGAGGGAGCGGTTGCCGATCGAAGGATAACACCCCGCCGGCGAGCCCCTCCAAAGCTGCGGTCGAGTCCGCTGAATTCCCCGTCCGTTTACCGCCGCCACTGCCGGCTCGTGCGCTTCTCAGAAATTCAGTTGAAACCAGCGGACCACCGCGTTTCGCGAACTCGGATGCTTGATCTTCACCCAGCCCGGCGCCGTCTCCGTCGCGTCCTTGGGATCGAGCGATTGGATCGCAACGGGCCCAGGCCGGTATCCCGCGCCTACCATCACGCCCCGAATTTCCGCGGGCGTCACCGTCACCCCCGGCTTGAAATCGAGCGTGATGCGGGATTTCTTCAGATCGAACTTCGCCGCCTCCACGCCTGGGAGCTGGTACAGCCGCACCGTGATATTGAAAAATCCGCGCGGCGAGAAAACACCGTTGAGCGTTGCCACGGCCCTGGTAATCTTCGGTTCGTGCGGAGAATCCGCCGCGCCCAACGCGCCGTGCGGCAGGAATCCGGCAAGCGCGGTGAATAAAACCAAGCGCGCCCTCATTGCGTCTTCCGGTGCCGCCAGTTTGGCGCGGCCAGGTAGTATTCGTAAAACAAGTAGAACGCGCTCCGCTCCCGCATCCTGCCGGTTCCGTCCAGGTCCTGCATCACGGGTAATTGTGCGCCCAGCCCCACCTGCCAATGGAGCGTCGAAATTTCCAGAATCGCATCCTGCTTCAGCACCTTGCCGCCCGAGTTCGCCGCTAGAATCCGGCTCACCCGGTCTTTGGAATCCTGGGCGTAGTTGGCCTCAACCGAAAGCACCAGCAGCTTCGGCAGCCCTTCCTCCGGCACATGGATCGGATACAATTTCAATTCAAATTGCGCGTCCGACCGGAATTGATCCCCAGGGCTGATGCCGGCCGCGCTTACCGGATTGCGGCGGTACGTCGTGTCCCACGCCATTCCCCAGCGCACATTGTTGTAGCCAACGGTAACGCCAAAGTATGGATCTACCGTTCCCGACCCGGTCTGAAGCGCCTTGGGCAACAATCCTTGCGGGCCTTCGAGCGTATTGCTCCCGCTCGGAAAGTACGCTCCGGCCAACGGCGCAATCCGGAATGTCGACCTCGGTTTATCGATCGAGAACATCGTGTATCGCGCGTAGGACAGCGTGTCGCCAAATCCGCCCGTGCTGGGATTGAAGCGGCCCTGTGGCGTGGTCTGTTCGAGCGAGCCGAAACCTTGATTCAGGTTCAGAAACAGTGCCCACCGTGACGTCAGCCCATAACCCATATTCACCGGAAACTGTACGCCGGTGAAACTCGAAGTTGAAAACGTCGGTTGCATATTGAAGCGGATCAGAAGCTGATCCCGGGCCACTGGCAGCGCCGTCACAAATGTGGCGGGGGATGCCTGCGCGCCCACGCTGGCCGCGACCAACGCAAGGGTCGTCCTGAGATAAAACAGCAGTCTTCGGTTTGTCATCTCGAATTATTGGGCGCGCAGCGCGTGGTCGAACTGCTCTTCGAGTTCGACATCGGCGCCGGGCGCTTCCCGCAGAATCCACAGGCCCTCGGGCACGGTCAGAAAAACCAGTCCTCTGGAACGGTCCGGCAGAACGCCGCTCACATTTTCGAAGGTCCGCGTGACCCTGGGATTCGCGGGATCGCTGAAGTCCGTAATCGAAAGAGAGTGAACCGGCGTGGCCGGCTGCGGGTCTGAGTCCGCCAGCAACATCACATTCCCGACCGCCGTCACCAGACGATTGGCCGCCATGTCCTTCGGCGCCACCAGCGTCCGCACCAGCTTTGGGGCCGCGGCGTCGCTCACATCCACCACCAAAAACGTTCTGTCTCCGGGCGCCTGCAGGTAAACGTAGTTCCGGCGCCAATGCTCGCGTGTCGCGACCAGGCGCATTGGACCCGCCGGAAGATTCAGATGCCCTTCCACCACAATGGCGTCTTTGGTTGGCGCGGATGGCAGACGATGTTTTGCGGCCAAAACCGCGGGGAGCATGGAAGCGCATATAATAGGTAGCAAAATCGCATTGCGCGGTTTTCTGTAACCAAACATAAGTGCCAGTGTAACACGATTGTCATAATCGGATTTCGTTGTTTTCAGCCCGCAAATGGAGCGCGGGCACTCCGATTGCAATGGAGTAAGCAGCCCGCGCGCTCCGTTTTGCGGGCTGTTCCTGAGGAGCGCAAAGGGTGCGGCGCGCACCAGCGTCCGAGACAGAAACAGTTTCGCGCCGCGCTCCGTTTTGCGCGAGCTACTGAAGAAGAAGATGCGAATCCCCTGCCGGAACGGCC
>JBDTAT010000107.1:0-6853 GCA_039924505.1 Bryobacteraceae bacterium | reverse complement strand
CATCTCGACCATATTTTGCCGTTACACGACCGACGACTTCGCGCCGGGCGAGCCGTGGACCGACCCGCGTTTTCCAGGCCGCGAAATCACGCGGAGCATGCTGGGGGAAGCGGGCCGCAACCGCACGGTGCAGAAGGACGGAACGGTTCTGGTCGCGTATCAATCGAAGAGCCAGTTCATCGGCGAATATAAAGCCCTGCGGCTTACTATCGTCGTGCCGGTGATCTATCGCAGCGTCCGGCGCATCCGCGTGGGCGAGGAAGAGGTTCAACTTCCGTACCGGTCCGCTAAACCAGACGTCGTTTGGCTGGAGGACGACTTCTTTTACTCGGCATTTAAACCGTTGATGATTACCGACCGCGGCCGCGCAGACGCGTTGCGCATTGAGGAACGCGACGGGTATCTCTCTATCAACTTCATTAATTACGAAGGCCCGTGGAAGAAGTTCGGCCAGCGGGACCTGCTGAGTATTCAGAACGGCTTCGTGGCGGAAATTGGCGGGCGGAGCGAATACGGCTCGTTCCGGGATTTCCGCCGCAAAGCCGCCGGCGGCCATATTACGGACGAGGTGGCATCGAACCAGCGGTCGGTTTCATACTCCCGCGAGGGCGTGCAACTCGGATTGAGCTACAGCCTGGTTTACGGCGGATTGAAGTACACCGTGGTCGATGGAACGGAATTACCCAGCCCCGCGTTTCAAGCGACCGGTGTTACTTTCGCGCCAATAAAACCGGGACAAGTGTGACGCTTCAACGTCAATTTTTTAGGAGAATGCAATGAATCGATTCACTTTATTTCCAGCCGGCCTCTGTTGTTTGCTACTGCCCTTTTCTGTATGCGGCCAGGATGTCTCGGCCAGTATCACAGGCACCGTAACGGATGCGAGCGGAGGTGTCGTGCCCGGCGCGGCAGTCGCCGCAAAAAATTTGGACACCAACATTGCCGCCGCCACTACCAGCGGCGCGGGTGGAGATTATTCGCTACCGCTGCTGCGGCCCGGCAAGTACAGCCTCACCATTTCCGAACCGGGGTTCAAGACCTTCGCCACATCGGGCATCGTTCTGGAAGTGAATCAAAAGGCGAATATCAATGCGGTTCTGCAAGTGGGCCAAATCACGGATCGCGTGGAGGTTTCCTCCGACGTCGCTTTGATTTCAACCCAGGATTCCGCGGTCGGCAAGGTGATCGATAACAAATCGATCTCGCGGATTCCGTTGAACGGGCGCCTCAACATTACCGGCCTGATGGCGCTGGCGCCGGGCATCCAGAACGCCGGCTCGCAGGATGGCATTCCGGCATTCGGCATCACGCCCACCGTGGCCGGCGGTTCCAGCACTGGATCGGTGGCGTTCAGCCTGGACGGCGTCACCAATTCGCAATCCTGGATTGAGCGTGGGCTGGGCGAGTTCCCGCCGCTCGATGGAATTCAGGAATTCAAAGTGATTACATCCAGCGCCAGCGCCGAGTTCGGGAAGGCGAATCAAGTGATCGTCGTCACGAAAAGCGGCACGAACGAGCTGCACGGTGAACTGCTGGAGTTTAATCGCAACCGGTTTCTCGCCGCGAAGAACTTTTTCGCTACCCAATTGGCGAACCCGGTTTACAACCGCAACGAATTTGGCGGGAACTTTTCCGGGCCGATCTTCGTTCCGAAACTGTACAACGGCAAGAACCGGTCATTCTTCTTTTTCAATTATGAAGGCTTCCGTCTGATTCAAGCGCAAACGGATACCGCTTCGGTGGCCACGGCCGCAATGCGCGCAGGAAATTTCAGCGGTCTCGCGCCGATCGCGGACCCGCTCAACGGCCTCCCCTTCCCGGGCAACATCATCCCCACCAGCCGCTTGAATACCGTCACCCAACGGCTGGGACAACTCTACCCGCTGCCGGACCTTGCCGGAACGGGCGCCGCCGGAACGGGCGTGAACCTGACGCAAAATGTCCCGATTCCCCAGGGCGTCGACCGCAGTTCGTTCCGCATCGATCACCGGATCTCCGATAAGGACCAATTAAGTTTCTCGACAATGATCGCCTACCTGGGACCCAATCCGTCCGTCGGCCCGGTGGCCACGTTCGGCGGAATGGCCGGCGTGGGTGAGCACAATATCAATAACGCGCTCACCTTGAATCACATCTTCAGCCCAACCGTGGTCAGCGAAACCCGCTTCGGATACCTGCATCTGCGCATCTTCCGCGTGCCGCAGAACTTCAACCTGAACACGCCCTCCATCATTCCCGGTCTGCCCGCACAACCGATTGACGGTGCGCCGCAAATCGGCATCACGAACATCGTCTCCATGAGCGAAGCCGGGTCCAGCGACTTGCACCAAGACGCGAATTTCGCCGAGAACCTGACCGTCATCCGCGGCGCGCACACGCTGAAAATGGGTTTCGCGTACAACTTCACGACGCACTACAATATTGCCGCCGAAGGCCCGCAGCGAGGCGCCTACAGCTTCACCGGCCGCTATAGCGGCAATGCGTACGCGGATTTCGCGCTCGGCTACCCGCTGACGACGCAACTGCCTTTCCCTTCCGCGCTCGCTGGAAAATTCGTGGCGGCCCGCTACCAGGCGTACCTTCAGGACGAATGGAAAGTGAATGAGAAGCTGACGCTCAACTACGGCGTTCGCTATGAATACCAGGATACCCGGCCTCAGGTCCGCGGCGGCGGCACGGCCGCGCTGTTCATCCCCAGCGCGAATAACATAGCGGTTTTCGCCGGCAGCATTCCGTCCTCTGCCATTCCGGCGGCCGTGGGCTCCTATCCCGTCGTGCTCTCGAAGAGTCTGAACTTGCCCAGCAGCCTGATGGATTACCTGGGACAGGATCCGCACAATTTCGCGCCGCGCGCGGGCTTGGCCTACAAGTTGGGATCGCACACGGTATTGCGCAGCGGTTTCGGTCTGTATTACAACGTGCTGAACCTCAACTACACGCAATCGGCGCAGACGAATATTCCGTTCCTGGTGGTAGCCACCTATGAACAGCCGGCCGGCGCGGCCCCCGGTTTCACCATGTACAATCCGTTTCCGGGCAATGGCAGCGTGCCCGCGAATCCAAACGCGCAAGCCTACGATCACACCACCACGCCGTACAATTTGCAGTGGAATGCGACCGTGGAGCATGAGTTGCGCGGCGGATTGGCCCTGCGCGCCAGTTACGTGGGACAGCGCAACGTCGGCCAATTTGGCAATCCGAATATCAACCAGCCGCTCCCATCGCCCGGTCCGGTGCAGCCGAACCGCCCCTATCAACCGTTTGCCAGCATCACGCTCAACGACTCGCCGATTTTCCAGAGCTCGACGAACCAGTTACAAGGCGGCATCGAAAAGCGCTACAACAACGGCCTTCTGGTAACGGCGCAGTATCAGTACACGCGGACGATCGGAACCGAAAACTACATGAGTCCGATCGACTACAACGACTCGCGCGGAAACCTCGGCGGCATTCGGCGGCACGTGCTCGCGATGAGCTACGTGTACGATTTGCCCATCGGCAAAGGCCGGCCGTTCCTTTCAAACGTGTCCGGCGCCGTGAATCGGATTGTCGGAGGATGGCAGGTTGCCGGTATCATCCAGGGGCTATCGGGCGCACCGTTTTCGCCCAGCTTCTCAACCTCGGTTCAGGGGTCGGTCGGCGGCCGTCCAAATGTCATTGCCGGCGCGCCGTTCTATCCGGCTCAGCGGACCATTGCGCAGTACTTCAACCCCGCAGCGTTTGTTGTGCCGGCCAATTACACTTTCGGTAACGAGGGATACAATCAGCTTTTTGGCCCGGGACAGCAAAGCTGGGACATGAGCCTGGCGAAGAACTTCGCGCTGCATGAGCGGGCAAATCTCGAGATGCGCGTCGATGCTTTCAGCGCGTTCAATCATCCCACCTTCGGCAACCCGGCAACCGACATTACCAACACCGCGACGGTGGGAAGAATCACGGGCGCGGGTGGAAACCGGACCGTTCAGATCGGCGCGAAACTGACGTTCTAGCCGGCGCGGCGGGTGCGCCACAATGAAAGCATTGTGATGCATCGCAGAGATTTTCTTTGTTCCAGCCTTTCGGCCGGTCTCGCCACCGGTCTGGCCTTCGCCGCTCCGGATACCGTCAATGAAGATGCGATTCCGGAGCTGCCCTTCCGCCAGGTCCATCTAGACTTTCACACCAGCGAGCTGATACCCGACGTGGGCGCCGATTTCAACGCCCGCGAGTTCGCGGCGATGCTGAAGTCTGCGCGCGTCAACTCCATCAACATTTTCGCCAAGGACCACCACGGATACGCGTACTACGACACGAAAATCGCCACGCGGCATCCTGCGCTTCAGATCGACCTGCTGGGCGAAATGATTGAGGCGCTGCACGCGTCCGGCATTCGCGTGAACTACTACTATTCGCTCGTGTGGGATGTGCTGCAATCGCGCCGTCATCCGGAATGGCGCGCCGTCGAGCGCGATGGAAGTCTAATAGGCGGTCCGCCGGCCGACGCATGGCCGTGGATGTGCATGAACACGCCGTACCTGGATCACGTCGTGCGGGAAAATCGGGAAATCGCCGCCAACTATCCGGCCGATGGCGCGTGGTTCGACATTTTGAAGCAACCTCCCGCCGGCTGCTTCTGCAAATGGTGCGCCGCGGATCGCCGGCAACTCGGCCTGGGCGATACGGGCGGAGACATTTTCAAGCACAACAAGATCGTCGCCACGCGCGTCGAGCAACGTCTGTTCGGAGTCGTCCGCGGGCAGAACCCCAAGGCCGCCATTTTCTTCAACAGCCGCATTGTCGTGGGCGTGCGCGACGAACTGAAATATTACAGCCATATTGAAATCGAATCGCTGCCCCCTGGCGGCTGGGGCTATTCGCACTTTGAGCAACGCGTCCGCTATGTGCGCACACTGGGCAAGGATTTCGTGGGGATGACCGGCCGCTTCCACAAATCCTGGGGCGATTTCGGCGGATTAAAAAATCAAGCCGCGCTCGATTTCGAGTGCCTCAACTTTCTCGCCAATGGCGCGAAGGCGTGCATCGGAGACCAGCTTCATCCGCGCGGCCGTCTCGATCAGGTTACCTACGCGCGCATCGGAAAGACCTACGCGAAGATTGAAGCGCTGGAACCATGGGCCCGCGGCACGCGCGCGGTGGCTGACATCGGCGCCATCTCGGCCGCCGCCACCGATCCCGACATGACGACGCAGAAGCTGCCGGTGGCCGATCGAGGTTTCACCAACATGCTGCTCGAGCTGCATCATCAGTTCGACGTGCTCGATCTCAACTCGGACTTTGGTCTCTACAAAGTGTTAATCGTCCCCGATGAAATTCATCCGTCGCCGGCGCTGACCAAAAAACTGGAAGCGTTCCTGGCGCGCGGCGGATCGCTGATTGTTTCGCACCGCAGCTTGCTTGGGGCCGACAGCCGCTTCACTCTTTCGAAGAATTCGCGCAAAACGGAGTCCGGCGCGAAGCATTTCCCGGATGGCGCGGGGATGCGCGCCGGAGCCTTTGCGCTTCCCGCGCTCGGCATCGAGTATCTAGGCCCCGCGAAGTACAACGGCGAATATATGCTGCTGAAGCCCGGCGCATTCCCGGGCGTGGACGACACGGCGTATTACCTGTACCAGCCCGGCTCCTCAATCGCCGCCAAACCGGGCACCGAAGTGCTGGCTACTTACGGTCATCCGTATTTCGACCGGTCGCCGGAGCACTTCAGCTCCCACCACCAGACGCCCCTCGGCCGCCGGACCGATGAGCCGCTGATCACGCGCAACGGAAACGTGGTCTACATCGCCAATCCGTTCTTCACGTCCTACGCCAAGGACGCGTACGGGATTCAGAAGGAGCTCGTTGGCCGGCTTATTGCGTCGCTGTTGCCGCAGCCATCCATCGTCGCGCCGGGGCTGCCCTCCACCGCGCATGTTACAGTTCTGGAGCAGCCGCGCGAAAGCGGCAACCGCCGCATCGTGCATGTGCTGTATTTCCCGCTGACACGCCGCGCCCCCGATATCGACATGATTGAGGAGCCGGGGTTGCTCGAAAATGTGAAACTGCAAGTGCGTCTGCCGCAGCACCCCATGGGCGTGCAGTTAATTCCGCGGCGCGACGCCCTCCCGTGGCGCTACGACGGCGCGTACTGCTCCGTCGAGATTCCGAAGGTGGTGGGACACCAGGCGGTGCTGTTCGAATAGAGGTCAGTGTCCCGCGGATTGCTTCTGGCGTTTCTCCCAGCCGGGGCGGAAGAGCGGGAGATAGTTCTCCGGTTGATAAGGATGTTGCAGAATCTCATCGATGTTCAGATCCGTGCCCAGGCCGGGACGGTCCGAAATTGCGATGTAGCCGTCCACCACTTCCACCGGATGCGTGACGATTTTCTTTTCCCACGGCTCGTTAAATTCGTCGAAGATCTCGTGGATGAAGAAATTGGGAATGGACGCGTTGAGCTGCGCGCACGCGGCCGAGCAGATGGGCCCTTGCGCGCTATGCGGCGCAATCATACCGAAGTGCGCATCCACCATGTCGGCGATTTTACGGGTGGCGAACAGTCCTCCCAGGTTCAACGGCTCGGGCTGCAGAATGCTGACAACGTCGTGCTGCAGCAGGTCGGCAAATTGCTGTTTGGTGGAGAGACTTTCGCCGGTCGCAACCGGCACCGGGCTGCGGCGCGCGACTTCCACCATCGCGGCGATGTTGGTGTGAACCACCGGCTCTTCAAACCACGCCGGGCGCAGGAACGCCATGGCGTTCGAGAATTCCAGCGCGGTCGCGACGTTGAAGCGGCAGTGGGCTTCGATCAGCAGATCCACCGACGGGCCCACTGCGTCGCGCACGGCGCGAATAATATCCAGGCTGAGATCGAATTCATAGC
>JBDTAT010000106.1:0-7716 GCA_039924505.1 Bryobacteraceae bacterium | reverse complement strand
TTTAATTGATTACCAGTACCGGGAACGCGGTCCCGCGCATCCGCCCGACGCCCGCGTCCAATCGCTACACGCGGCGGTGGATTGGATTATTGGACAAATTCCAATTGCGGTTTAGAACCGGCATTGTCCCGGAGTATCGATGCGCGTAGCGGTAGCGGGTCTTTGGCATTTGGGAACGGTAATGTCCGCCTGTCTGGCATCGGGCGGCCACGACGTGGTTGGGATTGACGCCGATACTTCAGTTATCGATGGCCTCGAAAACGGGCGGCGTTTCCCGGTGGACGAACCGGGCCTGCAGGAGCTGACCGCGGCGCAGAAAAACGCGGGAAGGCTTCGGTTTTCGACCGACTTTCGCGCCGTTGCCGATCGCGAAATCGTCTGCATCGCCTACGATACGCCGGTCGACGACCTGGACCGCGCCGACGTCGAATTCGTCATCGGGCAAGTAGACGCGCTGCTCGCGCACGCCACTCCAGGGACATTGGTGCTGATCTCCTCGCAATTGCCGGTCGGCAGCACCGCGCGGCTCGAAGGGTCGCACCGCGGACGCGGTCTCACGTTCGCCTACTCACCCGAAAATCTCCGGCTCGGGAAAGCGATTCAGGTTTTCACCCAGCCGGACCGCGTCGTCATCGGCGCGCGCTCGGATGCGGATCGAGCGCGCTTGCAAGAACTTTTCGAGCCGTTTACGAACGAGCTGCTGTGGATGTCGGTGGAATCGGCGGAGATGACCAAGCACGCCTTGAACGCGTTCCTGGCGACTTCCGTGGCTTTCATTAACGAAATTGCCAGCCTGTCGGAACTCGTCGGCGCCGACGCGCAAGAGGTGGAACGCGGACTGAAGACCGATATCCGCATCGGCCCGCGCGCCTACATCCATCCGGGGCCGGCATTTGCGGGCGGCACGCTCGCGCGCGACATCGCGTTCCTGCAGCAGACCGGCGCGCGTCATCAAATAGAACTTCCGCTGTTTCATGGCGTGCGGGCCAGCAACGATCTGCACAAGGGCTGGTTGCGCCGCGCGCTTGTAGGTGCGCTCGGCGCGCCCGCCGGAAAAACGCTCGCGGTTCTCGGGCTCACCTACAAAGCTGGAACCAACACTCTGCGCCGCTCGGGCGCGATTGAAGCGTGCCAATGGCTGACGGAAAACGGCGCGTCGGTTCGCGCGCACGATCCGGCCGTCTCCGCTCTGCCCGCCGATTTGGCGAGTAAAGTCAAACTGTTCTCTTCCCCGCAAGAAGCGGTGCAAGGCGCCGACGCGGTGGTGATTGCAACCGAGTGGCCGCAGTTTAGAAGCGTCACCGCCGATGATTTGGTCTCGCGCATGCGAACACCGGTCGTCTTCGACGCCGCGCGATTCCTGGAAAAGTCGCTTCCCGTCGACGATCGCATCGAGTATTATTCCATCGGAAAGGTCCATGATTCTAAAAGATCGAAAAGCAGTCGTCACCGGCAGTAGCCAGGGCCTGGGACTCGCCATTGCGGTGGCATTCGTGAAGAACGGCGCCGACGTGCTGCTCTGTGCGCGGAACCGCGAGGATCTGGCGCGCGCGCATGAAACCGTAAAGCGCGCCGCGCCCGAAGGGACCACCGTTCTCTCGCTCACCGCCGATGTTTCGGTGGAGGCGGACGTCATCCGCATGGCGGAGATGGCGCGCGATGCCTGGGGCCGCGTCGATATCCTCGTTTCCAACGCCGGCGTGTACGGACCCAAAGGGCCGATCGACACCGTAGACTGGCCCAGTTGGTGCCAGGCTTTGGCCGTTAATTTGACCGGCACCGTACTGTGCTGCCGGCTGTTTCTGCCGCTGCTGAAGCTCTCCGCGCGTGGAAAAATCATTCTTCTGTCCGGCGGCGGAGCGACGAAACCCCTTCCCTTCCTCAGCGCTTACGCGGCTTCAAAAGCCGCGGTTGTGCGCTTCGGCGAGACGCTGGCGGAGGAAGTAAGATCCGTCGATATCGATGTCAATATGGTCGCCCCCGGCGCGTTGAATACGCGCCTGCTGGACGAAGTTCTGGACGCTGGTCCGGGCGTGGTGGGGGAAGCGTTCTACAACGCATCGCTGAAACAAAAAGGAACCGGAGGCACTCCGCCGGAGCGCGGAGCGGAGTTGTGCGTCTACCTGGCCGGGGAGCAAAGCAACGGGATCACGGGAAAATTGATCAGCGCCGTGTGGGACCCTTGGGAACAATTCGAGCGGCGCCTGGACGATCTTCAGAAGACCGATATTTATACGCTCCGCCGCATCGTTCCCTCCGACCGCGGCAAGACCTGGGGATGAGCAAGAAAGGTTGAATTCTCAAATGCCCGCTCCAAAACTGAAAATCAAACTGTTCGCCGATGGCGCGGATAAGACGGCCATGCTCGAGTTGTACCGCAACCCGCTGATCCAAGGGTTCACGACGAATCCGACCTTGATGCGCAAGGCCGGCATCGCCAACTACGAAGCCTTCGCCCGCGATATTCTACAGTCCATTCCCGACCGGCCGATCTCATTTGAGGTATTCGCCGACGAGTTCGATGAAATGGAGCGGCAAGCCCGCCGCATCGCCGGTTGGGCCGAAAATGTCTACGCGAAAATCCCGGTGATGAACACCCGGCGTCAGCCGGCCTACGACGTGGTTCGCCGCCTTTCGCATAGTGGCGTCAAGGTGAACGTCACCGCCATGCTGACGCTGCCCCAGGTGCGCGACGTCGCCGCCGCGCTCGACGGTGGCGCACCCGCATATTCCTCCGTATTCGCCGGCCGCATCGCCGACACCGGCCGCGATCCGCTCCCGCTGATGGCCGCCGCCATGGAGCTGATCCACCCGTATCCCAATATCGAAATGATCTGGGCCAGCCCGCGCGAATTGCTCAACATCTTTCAGGCCGACTCCATCGGCTGCCACATCCTGACCGCCACGCCGGACGTGCTGAAGAAACTCGCCCTGGTAAACAAGGATCTCGACGATTATTCACTCGATACCGTGAAGATGTTCTTCGACGACGCCGCCAAGTCCGGCTTCACTCTCTAACTAGCGCAAAGGGTGCGGCGCGCCCGACCGTCCGAGGCAGAAACTGTTTCGCGCCGCGCTCCGTTTTGCGCGGGTTCCTTAGAAGTGCTCCCGCCGGGACGCTGAGAAGTTTCGCATTCTTCGCGCACTACTAATCTCTGGGCGACGGCCCATTGGAGTTATGAGTTGCGCGCACACCTTCCCTTGTCGAGTCTGGCTGGAGCCGCATTCGCTTTCGGTGCCGCCATCTGTTCTCTCCACGCCCAGCCCCGGATGCGGCCGGGCTTTTTAGAGAACCTCCCCATTCCCTTCGAAGAGAATCAGGGGCAAGCTCCGGCGGATGTGCGTTACTTCGCGCGCGGGCCCGGCTATGTTCTCGCGCTTGGCGCACGCCAAGCCGAGTTGCATGTGGCATCGCAAGCCGCGCCGGTCACCCTGGCGCTCGCCGGCGGAAATAACGCGCCAAAACTGGCAGCCGAAGGCGAACTGCCCGGCCATGTGAACGATTATTCCGGCAGCGATCCTCACGAGTGGCGCACGGGCATCCCCACTTACGCCCGCATCCGCTATCGCGACGTGTATCCGGGCGTGGACCTTATGTATTACGGCCGCAACGGTGCGCTTGAGTACGATTTCATTGTGGCGCCCGGCGCAGATCCGGCCCGCATCAAGCTGGTGCTATCCGGATACTCGCGCACAACGGAGCGCGGCGGCAGCGTGTTTCCGGCTGCTGTGGAGGGTGCCGCCGCGCCCTGTGCGCTATCCGGCATCCAACCGCTCCGCATCGATTCCGCCGGCGACCTGATCGCGGGAGCCGGTCGCTCCGAAACCCGATTCCGCAAACCTGTCATTTATCAGCGGCAGCCCGACGGCGCTGAACGCAGCGTGCGGGGCGGCTTCCACCTCGATAAGGGCCAGACGATTACGTTCGATCTCGGCGATTATGACGCGAGATTACCGCTGATCATCGACCCGATTCTGGCCTTTTCCACTTATCTCGGCGGAGGAGGAAGCGACACGGGCTACGGCGTTTCCGTCGACCCTTCAGGCAACATCGTCATTGCAGGCGAAACGTACTCGGCCGCCCTCACCCCCAACAATCCCGCTCTACGATCGAATAAGGACGCCTTCGTCGTGAAGCTGAATCCGTCCGGAACGGCCGTGCTCTACAGCACGTTCCTCGGCGGCTCGCAGTCCGATAGCGCGCGCGCCATTGCGGTTGACGCAATCGGAAACGCCTACGTCGCCGGCATCACCACGTCTTCGAACTTTCCCACGACGCCGGGCGCGTATCAAACCGCTTACGGCGGCCAGGAGGATGGATTCGCATTCAAATTGAATTCGTCGGGCAACGTGGTCTACTCAACGTTGCTCGGCTCAACCGGCAGCGACAACGCGGTCGCGGTTGCGGTCGACGCCGCCGGTGACGCATATGTGGCTGGATATACATCGTCGGGCACGTATCCGGTGACGCCGGGCGTTGTGCAATCGCAGTTCAAGGGCGGCTACTACGACGCCTTCGTTACCGTGCTTAACCCGGCCGGCTCCGGCGCAATCTATTCCACGCTGCTTGGCGGCAGCGGCAGCGATGTCGCCTACAGCATCGCGGTCGACAGCTCCGGAAGCGCGTATCTGGGCGGGTATACAACTTCATCCGACTTTCCAATGCAGAACGCGATGCAGGTATCCTACGGCGGCCTAGGCGATGGATTCGTGGCGAAGCTTAATTCCACCGGCTCGCAATTATTCTTTTCGACCTACTTCGGCGGATCTGCGTTCGACGAAATTACCTCCATCGCCCTCGACGCCGCTCAAAATGTCTACGCCGGCGGCTTCACCGGATCCATCGATTTCCCCGCCACGGCCGGCGCGTTTCAAACCTCGAATCACGGGAGTTACGACGCCTTCGTAGCGAAATTGAACACCGGCGGAAACTCGCTCGCTTATGCCACCTACTTAGGCGGCGCTGGCGCCGATCAGGTGACAGGCATGGCGGTGGATGCGCAAGGGAACGCCTATGTCAGCGGCTTCACCATCTCCAGCAACTTCCCCACCATGGCGCCGGTCCAGGCCAACGACGCCGGCGGTTTCGACGCCTTCATTGCGGAGGTGAATCCCGCCGGAACCGCGCTGACGTTCGCGACCTATCTGGGCGGAGCCGGCGACGACCGCGCATACGCGATTGCGCTGAGCGGAGGCAACGGCATCATCGCTACCGGCAGCACCAGTTCCGCCAATTTCCCCGTAACTTCCGGCGCCATGCAAACGCAACTTGGCGGCGGATACGACGCCTTTGTGCTGGAGCTGGTTACGCCGCCGCCCGCAGTCGCCGGCATCACACCGAATTCCGGAACCGGCAACGTCCAGACGTTCAGCGCCGTGTTCTCCGATGCCGGCGGCTACGGTTCCTTGTCGCAGGTTTATCTTCTGATCAACAGCATTATCAGCGACGTATCCGCGTGCATGATTCGATACGACCTGACGGCGAATGCGTTTTACCTGGTCAACGATGCCGGCAACGGCTATTTGGGACCTATAACGCCCGGCCAAAATGGACTTTTGCAGAATAGCCGCTGCATTTTGAACGGATCCGCGTCCTCGGCTTCAGGGTCCGGCAGCAACTTGACGGTGAAAGCCGCGTTGGCCTTCACTTCGCTATTCACGGGCTCCTGGAACCTGCTCCAATACGCGCAGAACGCGGCCGGCACATCGTCCGGTTGGCAGCAGACCGGAACGTGGTCGGCGCCCTCGAATGCAACGCCCTCCACTATCGCCGTGGCGCCGAATGCCGGCAGCGGCGCCAACCAACAATTCAATGCCCTGTACTTCACGCCTGGTGGTGTGTCCGGGCTGAGCGTCGCATACGTGCTAATTAACAGCGTCATCAGCGACGTGAACGCCTGTATGATCGAGTACGTCGCACAGGGTAATCTCCTGTACCTGGTCAATGACGCAGGCACAGGCTATCTTGGCCCGCTTATCGTGGGTAGTTCCGGTGTTCTCCAAAATAGCCGCTGCAACCTCTCCGGCGCCGGTTCGAGCGCCTCCGTGTCGGGTAACACTCTCTCGTTGAACGTCGCTCTTAGTTTCTTTTCTCCGTTCATTGGGAATTGGAACGTCTGGCTGTATGACCAGGACGCGCAAGGGCATGTCAGCGGATGGCAGCAACAGGGAACGTGGACGATTCCGTCTTCAGCGCCGTCTACGGAGTATGCGCGCCCAGCCTCCGGCTCCGGCTCGGCACAAATATTCAGCGGCGTGTATTTTGCGCCGGGCGGAGCTTCCACACTCGGCGCCGTCTATGTGCTGTTCAACAACGTCGTCAGCGATGTCAACTCGTGCATGGTGCAGTACAACGTCCAGACCAATGTTCTGTCTCTTGTCAACGACGCAGGCTCCGGGTATCTGCCGGGCATCACTCCGGGTGGCGCTGGAATCGCGCAAAACAGCCGCTGCGTACTCAGCGCTACCGGCTCCAGCGTTTCGATATCGGGCGATTATCTCACGTTGAACCTCTCTATGAACTTTCTGCCGCTGTTCTCAGGCACGTGGCAGATCATGCTCTACGATCAGGACACGTCGGGACGGACCAGTGGATGGCAGTCGCGCGGCGCTTGGACGGTGACTTCAACACCGGGGCCCGTCCCAATCGGTCTCGCACCCAACTCCGGCTCCGGCCTCAGTCAGACTTTCAACGCGGAGTTTTTGTCGCCCAACGGGGCCGGCTCCCTCTCGCAGGTTTACCTGCTGATCAATAACGTCATCAGCGACGTGAACGCCTGCATGGTCAGATATGATGTTGGCGCCGGACTGCTCTACCTGGTGAACGACGCCGGCAACGGCTATCTGGGGGGCCTTCGACCCGGCGGTGCAGGCGTCATTCAGAACAGCCGATGTGCGATCGTCGTTTCCAGTTCCGCCGTTGTCACCGCCGGTAACACCATCGACGTTTCGCTAGCGATCGCCTTTACACCTCTTTATGCAGGCACGTGGAATTTATCGTTATACGCTCAGGACGTTGCCGGGCTCACGAGTGGCTGGCAGAAGGAGGGCACCTGGACGGTCCTCGGAAGCGCTCTTCCCGCGGTCCTTTCCATCGCCCCCAATTCCGGATCGGGAATTACGCAGACCTTTACCGCTAGATTCTCCGCCCCGAGCGGATTCAACACGCTGGCATCGGTGTTCCTGTTGGTCAACAATGCGATCAGCAACGTGAACACATGCATGGTGCTGTACAATGTGCAATCCAACCTCCTCTACCTGGTGAACGACCAGGGCACCGGCTATCTGGGCGGTATACCGCCAGGGAGTTCCAGCTACGCGCAAAATTCCCGTTGCGTGCTTCACGCCGCCGGATCCAGCGTGTCTGGCTCCGGCGGCGTGCTGACCGTGAACGTGGCGCTCAGCTTCGAGCCGCTATTCGCCGGAACCTGGGACCTGATGCTCTATGCGCAGGACGTCGCCGGCCTCACTAGCGGCTGGCAGCAGCAAGGCGTCTGGACGGTGCCGTAAGCGGAGATCGATCCTGCGCGGTCCGGGACCTCCAAACAATGCCGGAGAAATTTTCTCCGGCGGCAACACCCGCGCACCGTGCGGTATTATAGAGAAGTTCCTTGGCTAGATTGAAAGTCGATTTACCGCGCCCCGCGTTCCTTTACGCATAGCGTCCTTCCGGCGCGGATGAAATGGTAAGACGCTTCTTGTTAACCCCTGCAATCC
>JBDTAT010000105.1:0-2773 GCA_039924505.1 Bryobacteraceae bacterium | reverse complement strand
GCTTCGGAGCCGTAAACGTCACCGTGAAATCGGCCTTCACGCATTCACCCGCGCTCGTCCCCGTATCGCTCGCCATGCCGGACGGAATATCCACCGCGACAATCTTCGCCAGCGGAAATCCGCCATTCATTTCGCGAATCAGCTTCAGCGCGCCCCCCGCCGCCGCGCCCTTCACACCGGTCCCCAGCAGCGCGTCCACCACTACCGTCGCATCGCGCATGGCACACGTAATTTCGGACGACGGCGCGCCCCCGCACGCCTTCAGCATCCGGTAGTTCGCCGCCGCGTCGCCCTTCAACTCCGCCGCATCCGCCGCCAGCACGATATCGAGGCGCCCAACCCGCGCGCCCGTCAGCAACTGCCGCGCAATCGCGAGACCATCGCCGCCATTATTACCTTTGCCGCAAATCACCACCACGCGTTCGCCTGCGAGCGGCCGAAATCGCTTCTCCAAAAATTCCGTCACGCGGTGGGCCGCATTTTCCATCAGGATCAGCGGCGGGATTCCACGTTCCACCGTCAGCCGGTCTACTTCCCGCATTTGTGCCGCCGTTAAAACCTTCACGCCATTCCACCCTTCATAGCCGCCGCGCCAGCAGAATGGTCATGTCGTCCTGCTGTTCGCCGCCGCCGGTCCATTGCTCCACCGCTTCCATCACCGACGCGAGAATCTCATCGTTGCGGCGGTGCGCGTTTTTCGTCACCAGATCGGCCAGACGTTCTTCGCCGAACATCTCGCCGTATTCGTTCTCCGGCTCTGAAATCCCGTCGGTAAAACACACCAGCAGATCGCCGCGTTCCAGCTCCACGCGGCTTTCTTCGTACTCGCTTGCCGGAAACGCCCCCACCACCGTCCCGTTCACATCCAGGCGCGACGCCATTCCGCCGTGCACCAGAATCGGCGGCAGATGCCCGGCGTTCGTGTACGTCAGCACGCCCGCCGTTTCATCGAACAACCCGAAAAAAAAGGTCGCGTATTTTTCCGGCGCCGTCGTCGCGTACAACTGCCGGTTCAGCCGCGACACCAATTGCGCCGTCCGCACCGCCGCCACCACCGTGCCGCCGCCCACCGGAACCGCCGCCTCCATCGAGCTTCGCAGTTGCGCCCGCAGCGACGATTGCAGCGTCGCCATCAGCAGAGCCGCCGAAATTCCTTTCCCCGCGACGTCGCCAATCGCCAGCGCCACGCGCCCATCGAACAGCAACTCATAATCGTAGTAATCGCCCGAGACCATCCGCGCCGGCCGGCATTCCGCCGTCAATCGCAGCGACCGCGTCACCGGCACGATCTTCGGATAAAGCTGGTTCTGCACTTCGCGCGCGATCTCGATCTCCGACTCCAGCCGCTCCTTCTCCTTCGCCACCACCAGCAGCCGCTCCAGGTTCTCCGTCATCCGGTTGAAGCTGCGGCTCAAATCCGCAAGCTGATCGCCGCCCTTCACCTCAATCCGGTGCGAGAAGTCGCCGTCGATCACGCGCTGCGTTCCTTCGTACAGATGATGCACCGCGCCCGTAATCGTCCGCGTCATCGAAATTCCAATTCCCAGCGAAATCATCTCCATCACTAGGAACAGCGCCGCCACAATCGCCACCAGCGTCGGCAGCAGCGTTTGCACCCAGTCCGATTTCCGGCTGATGAACGTCGCCAAAACCGCCGACGGTCGCGACGTCACGGCAACCACCGAGTCCATTTTTCTGTTCGGTTTTTCCCAAACAGACGAAGGGAAGAATCCGAACCAGCGTTCCTCGAAATCCAACCGGTTCGCCGCCGGCGGCAACCGGCCGGAAGTTTCGCCGCCCTCGCCCGCCGCCTTTTTCGCAAGCCCGGAGCCGAGCGGCGCCAGCGTCACGTCCTGGAGAAAGTAGACCAGTCCCAAATTCGGCGCCAACCGGTCGAGAAAATCGCGCGTCATTGGCGCCAGCACCGTCACATCGCCGCCCTTGGTTTCCGCGTACGACCATACGTAGAAACGCCCATCTTTGCGGACCACGCCGCTGGTCGGTTTCCACCCCTTCGGCGGCGCCGTAAGTCCGCTCTCCGGCGGATACCGCACGTCGCCCGCCACCGCGTCCCGCAGCAAAAACTCAACCCCGGGAAAACGCTCGCGGTAGAACAGATCGGCCATGCTCCGGATCATGGGGGTCCGTGTCGAAGGCGCCGCCTTCTCGATGCTCTCGGTGGCGGACCGCAACGATGCAATGCGCCGGTCCAGTTCCGACGTCACCAGATAAACCGCCACCTGGCTGGTCAGCGCCCACGCGCCAATTCCCGCAAACGCCGCCAGTAACAGAACCGGGACCGCCGCCAGAAACAGATAGGTCACCAGCAACCGGTTGCGCAGCCGCCAAATCGCCTTGCGCACTCCAGCCCGCGCCAGGCGCACCACAATCCAGCCACCGAACACCAGCGTGAACATTTCGGCCAGCGTCGTCCACCAGCTCGCGCGCGCCGAGAACACCAGCGTCAGATAGATCCCCAGGCTTATTCCGAACGCGCTCTCCAGGCGGCCGGGCATTTTCAAAATCCGCCGTGGATCGAGTGCAAAGCGCATAGGGGGAAAACTAAATTCGCGATTTGGCGATTTCCGGCGCCGGCTCCGGCGGCTGCTCCGCTTGCGGCGTCAGATGATGTTTCGTCAGTCCTTCTTGCAGAATCTTGAGCGCCGTTTCCGGATCGTCGGCCCGCTGAAACAGGCTCAAATCCGCTTCCGAAATCGTGCCGTACTTCACCAGCGCATCGAAGTTGATCACTTCATCCCAATAGCTTGACCCG
>JBDTAT010000104.1:0-4264 GCA_039924505.1 Bryobacteraceae bacterium | reverse complement strand
GCGGGGCACAAGAGTTGTTCGGCATTAAACCGGACCTGACCATGCTCGGAAAAATTGTTGGCGGCGGTTTGCCGCTCGCGGCGTACGGGGGCCGCGCGGACATCATGGCGAAGGTGGCTCCCTTGGGGCCGGTCTATCAGGCGGGCACGCTGTCGGGAAATCCCTTGGCGGTGGCCGCGGGATTGGCAACGCTGCGATATTTGGAGGCGCATCCGGAGGTGTACAGAACGATAGAGGCGCACGCCGCACAACTGGCTGTTGGCGCTCCGGCCGGCATCACGGTGAATCGGGTGGGCTCGATGTTCACGTTCTTTTTCACCGGGCAGGCGGTGACCGATTACGAATCGGCCAAGCGGTCCGATACGGCGGCGTTCGCGAAGTTTTTCCATTGGATGCTGGAGCACGGCGTGTATCTGGCGCCGTCGCAATTCGAGGCCGGGTTTGTGTCGGCGGCGCACACCGAATCCGATATCGCCCGCACGGTGGAGATGGCGCATGAATATTTTTCCGGCGCCGCGGCCGCCTGAGGCCGGACTGTGCGAGACATGCGCGCACTGCAGAACGGTGCGCACGGGCCGGGGCAGCATATTTTATCGCTGCGAGTTGGCGCGGACCGACGCGCGGTTCGAGAAGTATCCGCGATTGCCGGTGCGGGAATGTTCCGGATACCAACAGAACGAAAAGAGCGAATAAACGTTCAAGATCGGCGCGCGCCTGCCGATGAGAGATTCGAAAGGATACCCTCGAATGGCGACCAGCCCTGTTAATCCGGCATTGTCGCTGCTGACACAGTCGGGCTCGGTGTTGGCATCGGCCGCTGCGAACCTGCCGGCGCAAACGTTACAGAATGCTTCTCCGCAGGATCTGGTGAGTTTAAGCGACGCGGCGCTCCAGTTGCAGCAGGTGGAAGGCTTGTTCGGGATTGCGGCTCCGGGCGCGGCAACCCAAGGACCGTTTTCCACCCAGCCGCCCGATCTGTTGACGCTACTGGAACAGACGCTCGCATCTCAGCAGCAGCCCCAGAGCAACCTGACCACGAATCCGTACAGTGAGAACCCCGCAGGGGTCAATCCGAACAGCATCAATCTGTTTGGATAGGGTCGGAAGCGCGCACAGGGCGGGTAGCGCTCCGTTGTGCGCGGGAAAACAGGAGCGCAGTGCTCCGTTGTGCGCGGGAAGAAAAATGAAGGGCGACCCCGTGCCCGAGGGCTACAAGGCCGCCTTCATCCCACCGCTGGTTATATAGACGCTGGAACTTGGGTGAATGTTGCGGCGCGCCGCATCATTTGCTCTGCGCTAGAATGCAGGAAGAAATGGGATTGCAGGTTCCGTTCATACCGGGTGGTCTCTCGCGGGAACAAAGCGACGCCATAAAGGCGATTGCCGCCCGGCACGGCGCTGGGAATGTTCGGGTATTCGGATCGATGGCGCGCGGCGATGCCCGAGGAAACAGCGATGTAGACCTCTTGATCGATGTCACCGGTTCCACAACGCCGTGGTTTCCGGGTGGACTGCTTGCGGATCTGGAAGAGCTGCTGGGACGGCGTGTGGATATTGTGATCGCAAACTCCCTAAACTCACTGATTCGCGAAGAAGTGCTCCGCGAGGCCGTGCCTCTGTGAAGGATGATCGCAAATACCTCGCCTACATCCTGGAATGCATAGATCGCATTGAGGTAGATTCGTCTGGCGGCCGGGAGGACTACGATACTTCCCACATGGTGCAAGATGCCATTTTGCGGAACTTGCAGACAATGGCAGAGTCTACGAAGCGATTATCGGCTGAATTTAAGGCGCGATACCCGGAGATCGACTGGCGAGGCATCGGTGGATTTCGCAACTTCCTCGTTCATGATTACCTTGGCGTTGACCCCAATGCCGTTTGGCGGGTGGCTCGCGAGGACCTTCCAAAGTTGAAGCGAGTCGTGCTCGAGGCAATTGCGGCCGGGTAAAAGCAGAACAGGGCGGCCGGAACTCCCGCGCTCCGGCTGCCCTGTGAACGACCTATCGTAAATTAGCTGCAGCCGCTGGTGCCGCCGCAGTTTTCGCACTTGTAGCACGAGCCGTTGCGGGTCATCAGCGATCCGCATTCCGAACAGGTCGGCGCGTCGGCCACCGCCGGCTCAAACGGAAGCGCCTGTTGCGATTCCGGCTCGGTCGGGCGCAGCTTGGGTGAGTCGCCGGCTTCGGTGGCGGCGTATTCCGGCCCCAGGAATTTCGCGCCCAGCCAGCGGAAAATGTAATCCATAATCGACTTGGCGTAGGGGATCTGCTGGTTGCCGGTCCATCCGCTCGGCTCGAAGCGGACGTGACTGAATTTATCGACGAAGAATTTCAGCGGCACGCCGTACTGCAGCGCGTAGCTGATGGCGGTGGCGAAGCTATCCATCAGGCCCGAAATGGTGGAGCCTTCTTTCGCCATGGTGATGAACAACTCACCCGGACTGCCATCCTCGTAGAGGCCGGCGGTGATGTAGCCTTCATGGCCGCCGATCGAAAATTTGTGAGTCAGCGATTTCCGCTCGTCGGGAAGTTTGCGCCGCACCGGACGGTAGACAACTTTTTCGATGGCGGCCTGCGCCGGAGCTGCGCCGGTGGCCGCCTTCGCGCCCTTGCCGGTACTGGAACTCAACGGCTGCACGCGCTTGGAGTTGTCGCGGTAAATGGCCACCGCTTTCAGCCCCAGGCGCCACGATTCGGTATAGGCGTCCATCACCTGCTCCACCGTGGATTCTTCCGGCATGTTGATGGTCTTCGAGATAGCGCCAGAGATGAACGGCTGCACCGCCGCCATCATGCGGACATGGCCCATGTAGTGAATGGACCGGACGCCATTTTGCGGCCGGAAACTGCAATCGAACACGGGCAGGTGCTCGGGTTTCAAGCCCGGAGCGTCTTCGATGGTGCCGGTGGAATCGATGTGGCTGACGATCTGCTCCACCTGCTCCGGCGTGTAGCCGAGTTTGATCAACGCCTGCGGCACGGTGTTGTTGACGATCTTGATGACGCCGCCGCCGACCAGCTTCTTGTATTTCACCAGCGCCAGATCGGGCTCAATGCCGGTGGTGTCGCAATCCATCATGAAACCGATGGTGCCGGTGGGCGCGATGACGGTGGTCTGGGCGTTGCGGAAGCCGGCGGTTTTACCGAGCTCATACGCGTTGTTCCAGCAGGTCTCGGAGGCTTCGAAGAGCGCAGCCGGCACACGCCGCCGGTCGATGCGCTTCACCGCATCGCGATGCATGCGGATGACTTCCAGGAACGATTCCGCATTCTCCGCGTAACCTTGGCACGGTCCGGTGGCGCCGTCCGCGATGCGCGCGCTGGTCAAATACGCCTGTCCGCACATCACCGCCGAGATGGCGGCGGCCCAATCCCGGCCGCTATCGCTGTCGTAGGGAATGCCCATCGACATCAGCAGCGCGCCCAGGTTGGCATAACCCAACCCCAGCGGGCGGAAATCGTGCGAATTCCTGGCGATTTTCTCCGTGGGATAGCTGGCGTTGCCGGCCAGAATCTCCTGCGCGACAATCAACGTGTCCACCGCATGGCGGAACGCCTCGACGTCGAACTGGCCGTCCGGTCCGACGAACTTCATCAGGTTCAACGACGCCAGATTGCAGGCCGAGTCGTCCAGAAACATGTACTCCGAGCAGGGATTCGACGCATTGATCCGGGCCGTGGCTTTCGAGGTGTGCCACCGGTTGATGGTGGTGTCGAACTGCATGCCGGGGTCGCCGCACTGATGCGTGGCTTCGGCGATCTGGTGCAGCAGGTCGCGCGCCTTCAGCCGCTTCACCGGCTGATCGGTCACGCGCGAGCGCGTCCACCAGTCGCGATCCTCGGCGGCCGCCTGCATAAATTCGTCAGTGGTGCGGACCGAGTTGTTCGCGTTCTGGAAAAAGATGGAGCTGTAGGCTTCCCCGTCGAGCGAGGAATCGTAGCCCGCATCGATCAACGTGTGCGCTTTCTTCTCTTCTTTCGCCTTGCACCAGACGAACTTTTCGATGTCCGGGTGGTCGGAGTTCAGAATCACCATCTTCGCCGCGCGGCGCGTCTTGCCGCCGGACTTGATGACGCCGGCGAAGGCGTCGAAACCCTTCATGAAACTCAGGGGACCCGAAGCGCGTCCGCCACCGGAGAGGATGCCCTCCTCTTCCCGCAGCGTCGACAGGTTCGTGCCCGTGCCCGAGCCCCACTTGAACAACATGCCCTCGGTCTTGGCCAGATCGAGAATCGATTCCAGAGTATCGCTCACCGAGTTG
>JBDTAT010000103.1:0-2544 GCA_039924505.1 Bryobacteraceae bacterium | reverse complement strand
GGCGCACGCCGGAGTGCGTGCGCCACATAGATTCAAGGAGGACAAAATGATTCGAGCTTTATACAGCGCTGCCAGCGGGATGACCGCCCAGCAACTCAACGTCGATAACATTTCGCACAACCTGGCCAACGCCAACACGGCCGGGTTCAAGAGCAGGCGCGCGCAATTTCAGGATTTGCTCTACCAGAACATGATTCAACCGGGCGCTTCGGCCGGCCAGCAGACCGTCGTCCCGACCGGACTTCAAGTGGGCCTCGGCACGCGCACATCGTCCAACGAAATCGATTTCAGCCAGGGCGACTTTGCGTCGACGGGAAATCCGCTCGATCTCGTAATTCAGGGGCGCGGCTTTTTCCAGATCCGGCGGCCGACGGGCGAGATATCGTACACGCGCGCCGGGGCGTTCCACGCGGATCGCGACGGCAACGTCGTCACTTCGGACGGCGATCCGCTGGAGCCGCAAATCACGATTCCGCCCGACGCGCAATCGGTCAATATCGCTACCGACGGCACGGTCAGTTTCACGCAGGCCGGTCAGACCGCTTCGCAGCTGGCGGGGCAGATCCAACTTGCCAATTTCCAGAATCCGGCGGGTCTGAACAGCATCGGACGCAACCTGTATATGCCCACGGATGCGTCGGGCGAGGCGACGGTGGGCAACCCCGGCGGCCAGGAAGGGATCGGCTCGCTGCTGCAAGGGTACACGGAACAGTCGAACGTCAGCGTGGTCGAAGAGTTCGTAAACCTGATCGTGGCGCAGCGGGCGTATGAAGCGAATTCCAAAGTGGTGAAAGCGGCCGACGATATGTATTCGCAAGTGAACAATATGGTCCGATGATTCTACCCTTCCTCTTGGCAGCCACGCTCGCGGCAACGTGCCACCCCGTGGATGGAGAAAGCATTCTGGGGCGCGATCTTGCGGCGGCGGACGCGAGATTCTCGGCCATTCCGGCGGACGCGACGCTCGGATTTGCGCCCGCTCCCGGATCTCGTCGGATTTTTCACGGCGCGGAACTCACGCGGCTGGCGGCGCGCTACGGGATCGCCTCGGACCTTTTCGTGGACGCATGCTTCGACCGCCCTTTGCAGCCGATTGATCGAGAGCTTCTCATGACTGCGCTGAAGACTTCGCTCGCTTTGCCGGATGCAAAGCTGGAGATCGCGGAATCGAGCCTTTATCCCGTGCCTCGCGGCGAAATTGTGTTTCCACGCCCGGCGTTAGCGGCGGCTCAGAACGGAGCGGCCCTTTGGAAGGGCTATGTCCGCTATGGCGTGAACCGCCGTTTCCCCATCTGGGTTCGGGTGCGGATTCGAGTGCGCGGCTCCCGCGTCGTAGCCACCGAAAATCTGCGGGCTGCGGCGGCGGTGGCGGCGTCTCAGATCCGGGTCGAAACGTCGGATGGATTTCCCGATTCCGAACCGTCGGCCCAATCGATCGACCAGGTGACTGGACATGTGCTGCGGCGCGCCATACGGGCCGGATCGGCGATTCCGCTCTCCGTGTTGGCGGAGCCGAAAGACGTGTCGGCGGGCGACCCGGTAAAGGTGGAAGTGCATTCCGGAGCGGCTCGACTCGAGATGGACGCTCGAGCCGAATCCGGCGGACGCAACGGCGAGACCGTCTCGGTTCTAAACCTGAAGAGCGGCAAGAAGTTTTCCGCGCAAGTTTCGGGAAAAGGAAGGGTGCTGGTTTCACAATGAGCTTCTCAATGAGTAAGATCTTGAAAGCTTCACTGGCGTTCGGCGCATGCGCAATAGTGTTGACGGCCGGCCCGTTCTCAAAAAAAAAGCCGCGACCGCCGGAGCCTTCGCCGTTAGACGTTTATATGCACGATGCCGCGCGGCGAGGGGCGGATGCCGAGGCGCACAGTACTTCACCCGGCTCGCTCTGGTCGCCGGCGGCGTATATGGCCGACTTGGCGCGCGATGTACGGGCAAGCCAGGTAGACGACATGGTGACCATACTCATCTCCGAGAACGCCTCCGCCGTTTCGACCGGATCGACCAAGACGGCCCGCACCTCCGCCACGAAGAATTCCATTACCGCGCTTGCCGGACCCACTAAAGTAGGGGGCCTTCTTCAGAACCCGCTGACTCTGACGGGAGCTACTACGCTTAACGGACAAGGCACCACGTCCAGACAGACAACTCTTACCGCATCCCTAACGGCGCGGGTGATCGCAACGCTTCCAAACGGCTATCTGGTGGTCGAGGGGAGCAAGCAGATCGAAGTCAATTCCGAGCATCAATCGATCACTGTGCGGGGCGTGGTTCGTCCGGCCGACCTCACGTCCGGCAACACTATTCAATCGAGCCGCCTCGGGCAGTTGGAGGTGAATATCAACGGGAAGGGAGTAGTTCAGGACGCGATTCACCGGCCGATGTTTCTGTACCGGCTGATTTTGGGGCTGCTTCCTTTTTAAAATGAAAACGCTCCGGTTTTTTGCCGCTTTACTCCTGGCCGCTCCCCTGCCCGGCGCCACGCGATTGAAAGATCTCATCACCCTCGAAGGCGTGCGCGACAACCAGTTGGTGGGCTACGGC
>JBDTAT010000102.1:0-13268 GCA_039924505.1 Bryobacteraceae bacterium | reverse complement strand
CACACCGACTGGCCGTCGCCGCGCACGCCGGCGAAATAGAGGGGGAAGGTGCGCACGTTGTCAAGCAGTTGTTTCGATGAACTGGTGACAAATCCGGCTGTATTGAACCATGCGTCGACGGTGCGCTGGCTGGCCGGCAGTGGGATATCTTTGATGCCGCCATTGAAGATCGCGTTGCCGAAGCCGAGAGGCGGCCCGCTCTGGTACGTGACAATGGCGTTCACCTGCCAGCCACCGATTGCGAGATCTAAAGGTTTCGAAACGTGCGACGCGAAGAGGCGCCCTTTGCCGAAGGGCAGTTCGTAGATGCCGCTGAGTGTGAGGCGATGCGGGCGATCATACTGACTGATAGAGCGGTAAACGGCCGGATCGCCAGCGTTCAGAAAACTACTGGCCTCCATAAATTTCGAGTAGGTGTACGTCACCAGCGCCGTATAACCGCGGGAAAAACGTTTTTCGGCGCGTACCTGGAGCGCGTGATACCAGGAGTAGCCGATCGGCTGAGTCTCGGTGATGTCGCCGAATTCCGGGTAAGGTCGCAACAGATCCGAAACAGCCATCGTCTTGGGATAGATGCTGTTGAGACCGTAAAACGGATTGGCAACCTGTTGGCTGAGCGTATTGATTGTGTTCTGATCGCGCACCGGCGAGGTGCTCAGGTACTGATTTGGAGTCGCATGATGTTGCGGTCGACGGGCAGATGGACGGCCTTGTTACCGACATAGCCAACGTCCAGCAGAAATTCTTTAGCGATGATGCGCTGAACGCTGAAGGCCCAACGCTGGGAGTAGGGCTGGAGGCGATGCACCGGATATACGGAGAGGCTCTGGCCAAGGTAAGTGGCGAGTCCACCCGCGGCGCCTTGCGGCGCGAGCAATCCGTTGGGAAACGGATTGGCGGTGTTGGCGATGAAATGGAGACCGTTGTCGAGCGTCGCTTGAATGGGAGTGGAGGCGGTGAAGCCGGTCTGAATAGCCGGGCTGCGCTCCACGCCGATGGTATCGTAGAAAATTCCGTAGCCGCTGCGAATAACGGTCTTGTCGTTGAGCTGATAAGCGAGACCGATGCGCGGCAACAGATTGCCGTTCTGTCCGCTCCATAACGCGTGGCTATTGGGACCGGCAAACAAGAGACCGCCGGGCGCCTGGAACTGGTTCGCGGGAATTTGCGGAATCGGAGACTGCGCGTAGTTTGCGATCGCTTGCGCGCCGATGGGATTCGCGCCGGTGCGGTCGAATCCGCGCACGGAACGATCATAACGCTCGCTGACCGGAGACTCGTATTCGTAGCGCAAGCCAACGTTGAGGGTCAGCTTGGAGCTCAGTTTCCAATCGTCCTGAGCGAAGAGGCCGTAGAAAGTATTTTGTGTTGCGTAGCTGGCGCTGCGGGTCATCTGGCCGGCGGGAACGCCGAGTAGAAATGAGGCGTATTCCTGGCCGATGGGAGCTACGGGAGAGTTGTCGAGCGGGCCGTTCGTATAGGTTGGCAGGAATTGCAATCCGGGTGAAACATCGTAGCCGCCATTGAACCCGAAGGAGCGGTAGAGGCGTATATCCGCGCCGTAGTGGAAGTAGTGATTGCCGTGCAGCGTGCTCGCGGTGGCCGACCAATCGTGCGTGATGCCTGTGGTGGTGCCATCGCCGCTTTGGAAGTTGCCGAAGCCGGAGAAGGTTCCGGTGCAGGAGCCGGTGCATGGTTTAGTAGGCGCTTTCGTATTCATGTAGACGTTGGGAAATGTATCCGTGGCGGGGTTTACTAACGAAAGCAGGGAGGGTGAGAAGCCGAGCGAGGCGAGCGGGAAGCCGGCGCTCCGGCGCTGCTCAGGGGCAGACTCCTGCGTGAGGCCGTACCGGAGATCGAGCACGGACGATGGACTGAGCACGATGACGTCGTCGACCGCGCCCCCGCGATTGATGCGCGTGAGGTCAAGGCCGTTCGCGATGTTGCCATAAAAATTTGAATTCGATTCGAGATAGTGATCGTAGTCAAGGCGCACGAACATCCGGTTCTTCTCGGAGAATTGATGATCCAAGCGCACGAAGTGAACGTAGTAGTCAAAGGTGTCTTTGGTGTTGCGCGTGTAGTTGTTTTCTCCCGACGCGGTGCCTGGGGTGTTCGGCGCGGCGTAATAAGCTTCAATGTTGCGGGCCACCGGATCGAGGCGGCCGGCCGGGATGATGTTATTTGGAAACGGCGTGCGCGCGAAGCGTCCGTTCGCGGCCGCGGTGGTGGTGAGCGGATCGTAAATCCGATAGCTGGGACCCAACGCCAATAAGGCTGAAAAATCACCAGTTCGTTCGACCGCGGTAGGGACCGTGCCGATGTTGGCCGTCGGCTTGCCCCACAGATTCGATTCCCAGGCGTAAAAGAAAAATGTGCGATTGCGGCCGTTATAGAGTTTCGGAATCAGGATAGGGCCGCCGATGGAAGCGCCGTAGCGATTGTCTTGATAAACCGGCTTGGCGCCCCCGGAGCGATTCTGGAAGAACGTGCCGGAGTCGAGCGCGCTGTTGATGAACCACTCGTGCAGCTCGCCGTGATAGTCGTTGGTGCCGCCTTTGGTGACCAGATTGACCACGGCCCCGGGAGTGTGGCCGAGGCTGGCATCGAAGGCGCTGGTCTCCACTTTGAATTCAGCGACCGCGGAGGTGGGGGGTTGGAACGCGATGAGCGGCGTGGATCCGTAAGCGAAGGTGTCGGGAATGCCGTCTATCGTATAGGCGTTCGCGTAGAGCGCATTGCCGTCGGTGGAAAATTGCGACGACGCGCTGTTAAACGACGTTTTGCGCTGCCGCAAGTTAGTGGTATTCACGACGCCCGGCGCGAGCAGCGTTAACTCCTCGGCATTGCCCGCCTGGAGCGGCAATTCCGCGATGCTGCGCCGATCGACGACTTGACCCATGGAAACGGTCGCAGTGTCGAGAAGCGGTGGCCCGGAACTGACCTCGACGCTTTCCGTGGCGGCGCCGAGTTGCAGATGAAGATCCACGGTGAGAACGTCGTTGACGCGCACTTCAATCGAAGGGCGCTGCAAAGTCTTAAAGCCGTTGAAGGAGGCGGATAGATCATAGACACCGGGCAGCAGGTACGGAACGGTGTAGTTCCCGTCCTGGTTGGTAGATTGGCTGACGGCCGCTCTCGTGGCATGGTTGGTGAGACGAACCTGAACGCCGGGGACAGGTGCGCCGCTCGGATCGTAAGCGCGTCCGGTGATGGTCCCGCGAGCCTCCTGCGCCGGCATCAACGCCGGAAGAAGAAGTAAAAAGAGTAGAACAGTTGTTTTCATAGGAATTGCAATGTAACGTTACGGCTGCGGGGCTGGGGCGGTGGAAGAGGGCGTGGGCTTGCCGTCGATCGTGTTGGCTTCCATGATTTCGATGCGTGTGCCGTCGGGGTCGAACAGGTTGGCCTGCCGTTTGCGGTTCACGCCGGTCTTCACTTCAATTTCGTGCGGATAGGATTTGCGCGACGGGCGGGCGTTGAGGATATCGACCGCCTTCTGTACGTCGGGCACCATCAGGCAAATGTGATTTTTCCCGCCGCGCTGATCGGGAGGAGGCAGAGTCCGGTAGAGCATGAACTCGATGTAGTCCTGGCCGTCGGGCACGCGCACATTCACCCAGCTCAGCGATTTTCCGCCGCCGCTGCCGCGCCAAAATTCCTTAAAGCCGAGAATGCCGCCATAAAACTGCATCGACTTTTCCAGCGATCCGACGAGAATTCCCACGTGCATAATGTGATCGGAGATGCGCGTCGCGGGCATGAACTTGCCGTAGTCACGTCCCGTCCAGCTTTCGGGCTCGTATTCGACGATCTCGACGGTATGACCATCGGGATCCTTAATATTGAAGTTCTTATTGCCGGTCTTGCCCTTGCCAACTTTCGCCGGCACGGGTACGCCCTTGGATGCGAGGTAATCGCGCATATGATCCGCGTTGTCGGTGTAAATGGAGATATGGTAGAGGCGGCCATCCTGGCGCGGCGCCTCGTTGAACAACTCCAGGTACTGGTGGTCGTTCACCTTGACGAAGGCGATGCGGACGCCGCCGGATTTATTGGGCAGCGTGAAAGGTTCGGCGAAACCGAGAAAATCTTCGTAGAAGGCGCGCGTTTTTGCGAGGTCGCTAACGAATAGCGCCATGTGTGCGACACCGAGGATTTTCGGCCGCGTGGGAGGCGTTTGCGCCAGGAGTGAGGCGGCGGTCAGGGATGCGATCAGTAGCTTGGATGAGTTCATTCGCTTCCATCCTAGGCACTTGGGCATTGCGGCGCAAGTTAATTTACGGTGAAGATAATAGTTAAGAGCGCAAAGGGCGCGGCGCGCGCCAACCAGGAACTGTTTTCGCGCCGCACTCCGTTTTGCGCGAACTCCTTCGAATCCCGATTCTCATGCGGCGGAGGTGAAGAGCATAACGGCCGTCGCGATTCCCATGACAATCGCACACGTCCAACCGAGCCAGCGGAGGAGTGTTCCGTTCGAGTGCTCGCCCATGACGTCCGTCCGGCTGGTAAGCAGCACGACCAGGACAAGCAGAGGCGGCGCCAGGGAGCCGTTTAGGACGGCGGCCCAGAAGAGCATTTTGACTGCGTCCAATCCCGCATAATTTAAACCAAGGCCGATCCCCATGGCCACGGCAATGACACCGTAGAATCCATGAGCGAGGGGCGGATGCACGTCGAGCGACCCGACCCAGCCGGCGGCTTCCGCGATGGCGTAAGCGCAGGACCCAGCCAGCACCGGAACACCCAACATGCCGGCTCCGATTAGACCGAGGCTGAAAAGCCAGTAAGCCCCATCGCCCGCCAGCGGACGCAACGCCTCGGCGGCCTCGCGCGCGGTGGATATGGTGGTTTTCCCGTGCGCGTGCAGTGTGGCCGCGGACGTAAGAATAATGAAGAACATCACCAGGTTCGAAAAGAACATGCCGGTGAGCACATCGTTCCGGGACGCCCGAATCTCCCGCTTCGTTGCGCCTTTCCGCTGCTCGACGGTGGCGCGGCCCATCGCCACCTCCTCTTCGACTTCTTGCGCGGCCTGCCAAAAGAAAAGGTACGGCGAGATGGTAGTTCCGAGGATTCCGACGAGGGTGGCCCAGTAAGAGGACGACCATTCGATGTGTGGAACCAGAGTCGCCCGCAGAATCGCGAGCCAGCCGGGACGCGAAAGAAACGCCGCGGCAATGTAGGCGAACAACGCCAGTGTGAGCCATTTGAAAATTCGCGCGATCGTCCGGTAGCTGCTCCAGAACAACAGGCCGGCGATGAGGAGCGCATACGCAGGAGTCCAATACAGCGCGCCGACGCCGGTCACCAGATTCGTGACGCTGGCCATGCCGCCGAGATCCGCGCCGATGTTGACGATGTTGGCAGTAACAAGCAGTGAACACGCACCCCATAAAACCCATCGCGGGTAGCGCGCGCGAACGACGCCCGCCAATCCGAGTCCGGTGACCATTCCGAGGCGCGCGCACATCATTTGTATCGCGGCCATCAAGGGAAACGAGAAGAGGGCGGTCCATAGCAGCGTGTAGCCGAAGCCCGCGCCAGTAACCGAATAGGTGGAGATGCCGGAAGGGTCGTCGTCGGCGGCGCCGGTGATTAAGCCGGGACCAAGATTCGCGAAAAAACGGCGGAAGCGGCCCTGTAAGACAACGGCGTTTTTGGCAGCTTTTGCGACCGGCGATTTCCGGCTCATGTGCGCCGATCCATCAGTCCCGATTCTACAGCACACCGCCCGGTTCTACAGCACACGGAATGAGCTGAACCATAATCGCAGCAGGTGCCGGGTAGCATGACCGGAAAAGCGATGCCGCGAACCGACGGCGGGAAGACCGGGGATGGCCGCAGATTGCTTGTTGAACGGATTGCAGTCAGCCGATATCTGAAACGTTCGGCGCGGCTGCGCGATCTGCTGCTCTACGTGAGCGGCCGGGTGCTTGAATGCGAGGCGGTCGAGATTCACGAGCAGGAAGTGGGTCAGCACGTATTCGGGCGGCCGGCGGCCTACGACACCACCAGCGACAATATCGTCCGGGTTCATGCATCGCTGCTGCGCAAACGGCTGGAGCAATATTTCGCGGCTGAGGGCATGGAAGAACCTCTACTGCTGGAGATTCCCAAAGGAAACTACGCGCCGGTGTTTCACGGGCGCGACGAAGTTTCTGCGGCCCTGCCGCCGAAGGCTGAGATGGATTGGCGACTCTGGACGCTCGGCGCGCTGGCGCTGCTCTTCGCCTGCTCAACCGCCGGGCTTCTATGGATGGCGCACGCGGCGCCGGACCCGGGACGGCCCACGGTGAGGTTGTTCTGGTCGGTAGTATTCCCGTCAGGGCATCCGACCGACATCGTGCTGGACGACGCCGCGGTGGGGCTCTATCAGGATCTGTCGGGCCACTCGTTGAGCTTGTCGGATTATTTCGACCGCGACTATCTACGCACACTTCCCGAGAGTGCCGCGGCGGCGAAACTGGACCCGCGGGCGGCGTCTTCCATTGTGTTGCGGAGACAGGCGAGCTATGCCAGCGCCAGTCTGCTTTGGAAACTGTTTCAGGACGCAGGCGCCGGGCGGGAGCAAGCCAGCCTGCATTTCGCCCGGGACTATACGTTTCACGCGTTGAAGGCGAACAATGTAGTGCTGCTGGGCAGCGACCGTTCCAACCCCTGGATTGAGCCGTTTGAAGGACACTTGGGCGTGCGGTGGATTTACGACAACGTGCTGGGCGTGCGTTACCCGGTGGATACATGGGCGGGCGCGGCGGAGCGCGGCCGCTATCGTCCGGCACAGCCGGGCGAACCGCGTGAGAGCTACGGTCTGGTAGCGCTGCTACCCAATTTAGGCGGCAGCGGTAACGTCCTGATCGTTTCCGGTACGGGTGGCAGCGCGATCAATACGACGGCCGATTCTCTCGCCAATGAGCGATTCATGGCGGAGTTGCGGAGGCGATTGCCGTCCGCCGCGCGAAATCGCTTCCCCAATTTTGAGGCATTGATCCGCATCCAGGGACGCGGATCGCAGCCGGCCGGCGCGAGGATCGTGATTTGCCGTCCGCCGCGCGGTTAGAGATGCTTTTGAGGAACTCGCGCAAAACGGAGTGCGGCACGAAACAGTTCCTGCCTCACTTGTTGGTGCGCGCCGCACCCTTTGCGCTTCTAAGGAACAGCCCGCAAACGGAGCGCGGGCTGCTTACTGGATTGCAACGAGGGCGCCTGCACGCCCTTTGCGGGCTAGTTAGTCGCGGCTCCACTTTAGTAATGCATTACACGGGCGCGTGAGCGGATCGTCGTAGTGGTTGGGACTGATCCGGAGCGAATAGCCGAGGCGACCGGTCTGGTAGGGCACGAACTCCTTGCCAAATACAAACGCCTCCCCTTGTTGTTCGACGGGAGGGAGCGTCAGAACCTGGGTGTCTTCCAGTTGACCGTTGACGCCGATTCGGCCGATCACAGCTTCCACACGCACATCTTCCGGGCGTAAGCCGGCGAGAGCGACGACGGCGCGCAACGGGATGGAGTGGCCGCTGACAACCGAGTGATCCGGTCCCGGACCAATGGCGTCGAATCGCACGTTGGCCCAGGCATTCAATACCTGCTCCCTCCAGTGGGCCTTGTCGCGGGCCGCGCGGAAATTCTCGCGTTGCATGGCGGCGAACGACCGGTGCGCGGGTTCGTAAAGCTGCGACATGTACTCGCCCACCATGCGCTGGCAGTTAAACTGCGGACTGATGTTGCGCAGGGACATGCGGACGCGCTGCATCCAGTCGGCCGGAATGCCTTCTTCGCGGTCCTGATAATACATGGGGACAATTTCATTCTCGAGGATGGAATAGATCGCGCTGGCGTGAATCTCATCGAGATCCTCGGAATACGGCCCGCGGTCGCCGATGGCCCAGCCGCCGGAGATTTCGTAAGCTTCGTCGAACCAGCCGTCCAGAATGCTGAGATTGAGGACGCCATTGATGGCGGCTTTCATGCCGCTGGTCCCGCACGCCTCCTCGCCGCGGCGGGGATTATTGAGCCATAGGTCGACGCCTTGCACGATTTCCCGGGCCACCTGAATACCATAGTCCTCGACAAAGACCAGGTGCTTGGCGAGACCGGCATCGCGCGACCACTGCACGATTTCCCGGATCAGGGATTTCCCCGGCTGATCTTTGGGATGCGCCTTCCCCGCAATGACGATCTGGACCGGCATTTGCGGATTCGTCATGAGGCGTTTCAAACGTTCGATGTCGCGAAACAGAAGCGTGGCGCGTTTGTAGGTGGCGAAGCGGCGGGAAAATCCAATGGTGAGAACGTCGGGTTCCAGCACTTCCTGTAAACGGCGTACTTCGGAGGGCGGCGCTTTGCGCTGTGCGGCGCTGGCGAGCACGCGCTCGCGCACAAACGCGATAAGGCGGCGCTTGCGGCGGCGGTGGGCTTCCCAAAGTTCCTGGTCGGGGATGTCGCGGATCAGATCCCATGTGCGCGGGTCCGCATGACGCTCGCGCCAATCCGGTTGCAGGTATTGGTCGTAAATGCTGGCGAGGTCGCCGTTGATCCACGTTTGCAAATGCACGCCGTTGGTGACCGAAGTGATGGGGACTTCCCACACCGGCAGCTTGGGCCACAGGTCCTGCCACATCTCCTGCGACACGTGCCGGTGCAGGCGGCTGACGGCATTGCGGAACGCCGATGTCTTGATGGCGGCGATGGCCATCGAGAAGCTCTCGTTGCCGTCGGCGGCGTTCCGGCGGCCGGCGCCGAGAAGCTGTTCGGTCTGAATGCCGGCATCGCGGCAGTAATCGTCAAAGTAGTGATGCATCATGCCGGAGTCGAATAGATCGATGCCGGCCGGCACCGACGTGTGGGTCGTAAATACGTTGTTGTTGCGGGATGCGCCGAACGCTTCCTCGAAACTCAGACCGTGTTCGGCCATCAGGACGCGGATGCGTTCGACGGCGAGGAACGCCGAATGGCCCTCGTTCATATGGAAGACCGTCGGCGCAAGACCGAGAGCCTTCAGCGCCCGAAGACCGCCGATGCCAAGTACGATCTCCTGGCGGATGCGCTGATGGATGTCTCCGCCGTAGAGTTGGTTTGTGATTTCGCGGTCTTCCGGACGTTGATTCTCCGGGATGTTGGTGTCCATCAGGTAAAGCTTTACGCGGCCGACATCAATGTGCCAGATCTTGATGAACAATACGCCAGCCGGAAGGTTTACACTGACGCGCAACTCGGCGCCGTCGCGGAGCACCGGCCGCACGGGCAGAGTATAAAAATCGTTCACCGGATAGCGTTCCTGCTGCCATCCGTCGGGATTGAGCGATTGCTGAAGGTAACCGTTCTGATAAAGCAGACCGATGGCCACCAGCGGAATGCCGGAATCGCTCGAAGCCTTCAGGTGGTCGCCGGACAATACGCCGAGGCCGCCGGAATAGATCGGCATGCAATCGAGCAGCCCGTATTCCATCGAAAAGTATGCGATCAGCGGGTCCTGGTTGGTGGCGGCGGTGCGGGAAAGATAGCTGTCATAGCGTTCGCAGGCGCGCCCGTACTGGGCGAGGAATCGCGGATCGGCGGCGGCTCGTTCCAGTGCTTGTTGAGGGATGCGGCCCAGCATGAGCACCGGGTTGTGATTGCAGCTCTTCCACAGCGCCGGGTCCAACCGCCGGAACAACGCGCGAACGGAGTGGTCCCAGCTCCAGAGCAGGTTGTAGGCGAATTCTCCCATGCGGGACAACGCGTCGGGCAGCGCCGGGCGGACCAGGAATTCTTTCAGAGGAAATATTTGAAACGACATCGTGAAAAATGAAATCTCCGCTTACGCCAATATCTCCTTACGATAGCGAACTTCGGCTCGGGGCGTGACGCCGGGGTGGAGCTGCGCGATCCCAGTATCCTCCGTAGGCGTAAATCGATACTGCGTCTACCGCTGCGATCACCCACGGGATAGAGAGGCCAACGCGCTGTTCAGCCATCGCGAGAACGGCGCCCATTACGATCTGAATAATGCCGGCCGGCAGAAGCCGCCCGCCGGCAAATCGCCAGCGCTGCAGGGGCAGATAAGAAAAGACGGAAACGTGGTGGCCAACGGCGAGAGCGGCCAACCCGAACGTCAAGCCGGCCGGCACGCTGAGCGGTAGAACCAGGATGAAGAGAATCCCCAGGAACGCGGCATCTTTGGCCAATAAAATCTGCCAGCCGCACAATGGAAGCAATCGGTATCGTACGACTCCCGGACCGCGATCCAGGCTGAACAGCGCTTGCGCGTACGTGCTCAACGTTAAGGCCACCAAGATGGCCATAATCGGAAACGCAGCCGCGTCCGGATGCGGCGTGAAGAAGCGGTACGCGGTTGCGCCCACGCTCAAAACAATCGCGAGATAGGTGTCGAGCACCGTCAGCATCTGGCGCGTGTTCAGAAGGATGAGGCTGCCGAGCCGGCCGGGTGGCCGCGCGATGTGTCGAAGCGCGATCCAAAATTGTTTCGGCGCCCGTAGTTTCCCGGTAGAAAACACGAGAGCGTGAATGGCGGCGGCGCTGACCAAAAAAGCAAACGCGATCGCCGGCCGCGTAAGCGTCAGCAGCAGCGCGGCCGCAATCCACACGATTGGACTCACCGCCGCGGCAGCGGCTCGCAGCCCCACCCGCTGCCATCGGGTCAACGGCCACAGCCGCAAGCGCCATGCCGGAATCTTGCGCAGCGGATCCGTTGAGAGCGGAAACAAGAGAACCAGCGCAAGCAGAATAATCAGCGGTTCCGCGCTGACGGGTTCCACTCCGCTACTTACGGCCGCCCAAATCAGCAATGCGACAAATATGAAGAAGTTGTTGACTTTGATCGATCGGAAAGTGCGGAGATCCCGCAGTACAGCTCGGCGCAATGCCTTCAGGATGGCGATGAGCGCAGCCAAGGAAGGTCCCCTGTCAAGTCCTTTGTCGCGGGCGCGCCCGCCAACTCGAAATACAAATCGTCTAGGGGCCGCGAAATTCTGGCGACCGCGGCAGCCAATACAACGCGGCCTTCACGAATGACGATGATGTCGGTCGCCAGGCGGGATACCACCGGCAAAATATGCGATGTAAAGAACACGGTAATGCCGCGTTGCGAGATGGCGGCCAGAAGGTTCTGGATCGCTATTGACGAGACCGGATCGATACCTTCGAAGGGCTCGTCGAGTAACAGAACCCGCGGATTGTGTAACAGCGCCATGGCGAACGCGGTCTTCTTGCGAACCCCGTGAGAGCACCGATCGAGAAATGTGTTTCGATCTTTTTCAATGCCCAGCATGCCGAGCAGAGACGCCGTGCGTTCGCGGATCTCGTTTCGATTGAGGCCGTAGACTGGCCCGCAAAGTTCAAGATGCTCTTGCACGGTCAACGAATCGAACAGGCCGAGGTCCTCTGGAACCACGCCAATCTGTCTCCGCAACGCGAGCGGCTTGCGCGTACTGTCCAGGTTCAGGATCCGCACCTCGCCTTCATCGGGGGCCAGCAGGCCGGCCATCATCCGCAGCAAGGTCGATTTTCCGGCTCCGTTGTGACCCAGCAGCACACAAACTCCGCCGGGAACCTGAAACGTAACATCGTCCACGGCGACGGAATCTCCAAAACGTTTCGTGAGATGTTTGCAGTCGATCATCGTATCAGACCGCCTTTTCGCCGATGAGTATCAGCGACTGTCCGACGGGGAACGTGCGGCCGGCGCCCAGCCATGCGGCCTCCAGGCGGAGCGGCGCGTAGAGAGTCTGATCCAGCCAGCGCGGAACCGGCGCAACGCCGCTGGCGGCCGGTTTGCGCAGCAAAGGTTCCCAAATGCGGAATTTTACCAGCGCTACGGGAAACAAGAGCGAATTGGCGTAGGTGATGCGTTTGACGCGAATGCCGTGTCTCCGGGCCAGCGCGGCCAGACGGCCGCGGGTGAAGCGCTGCCGCTCATGCGCGAACATCGAGTGGCGGCTGCGGAGCAGTTCCAACGCCGCAGTGCGTATAATCAGCAAGCCACCCGGCGCCAGCACGCGGGCGAACTCGCGCATCGCGGACTCCTCATCGCCTGGCGCGAGATGGACCATCACATCGAAAGACAAGGCCAAGTCGAAGGCAGCGTTCGAAAACGGCAACGCGGTGACATTGCATTGCGCGAGACGCTCCAGGTGTAAGCGCCGCGCATGCGCCAAACCCTCACTGCTTAAATCGGCCGGAAACATCGGCCAGCGGTAGCGGTCGCCGAGCATTTGCGACATGTAGCCGGTGCCGCAACCGGCCTCAAGGACGCGCCGGAAAGTGCGGCCCGCTACCAGCGGATCGAGCATCCCGAAGAGAATCCGCCGCATGCCGCGGTACCACCAAAGATCGTTTTCGGATTTCGCAATGTTGGCGAACTCCGCCGGGTTCATCATACGCTACCCTTCAGCGTACATCAGCCGCCGGGGCGCCCCTCGATGCTCCGGCATACGGCAGTCAGGCTCCGGATGAGCAGGATCGAGATATCGATCCCGATGGTGGCGGTAGTAGGCCAAGGTGCGGTCGGCGCCATCGGCGAACGCGACGCGCGCATTCCACTTCAATTCAGCTTGGATGCGCCGCGAATCGGTGAAGTAGCTTCCGATGTCGATCGGCTTCACCGCATCCGGGAAGGGGCGGTAGAGGATTTCAGCGCCGCCGGCGGCGTTAGCGGCGATACGGGCGATATCGGCGAGTGAGAGCGCTTCAGGTCCGCCGGCATTATAGATCCGCGAGTCCACCCGCTCCACCGCACCCGCCGCGAGAAACGCGTCGACGGCGTCATCCACGTAAACGGGATCGCGCAACTGGCGGCCGTCTCCGAAAATTTCGAGCGGCTTCCCCAATACCAGCCGCCGGAAGAACGTGCTCAAGAAGCCCTGGCAAGGAACGTCGAGAGCCATGCGCGGTCCGTAGACATTCGTCAAACGGAGGGCGATAGCGTCCAGTTGTCCGGTGCGCGCCAGCATCAAGTGATACATGGAGGCGGCAAGCTTGTGAACACCGTTGAAATCCACCGGCTGAACTGGATGCGCTTCATCGACAGGCGTGTATTCCGGGACGCCATAGACTTGACGCGTACTGGCGTAGACGACGCGCACGCCGGGATTGGCGGCGGAGCACGCGAGCAGGAAGCGGAGTTGAGCGACGGTGTTGATTTGCAGATCGCGCTCGGGGAAATCCATGCTGTGCAAATGGCTGATTTCGCCAGCCAGGTTGAAGATTACTTCGCTCGCGGCCAACTCCACCCCGAACGCCGCAGTGTCGCCGATATCGGCGGCGATCAC
>JBDTAT010000101.1:0-6032 GCA_039924505.1 Bryobacteraceae bacterium | reverse complement strand
ATTCTGCGCGCGCAAGGTCTCACTCCGGCCGATATTTCGACCGTAATTGTGACGCCGCTGCAAGCCTATGCCACGGCCAACATCCCTCTGTTCCGGAACGCGCAAATCTGTATTTCCCGGAAGGGTTGGATCGAGGACTTTCAAGCTCCGTACTACCATCTGCATGTGCCGCGGCATCTGCGCATCCCGCCGGAGGTCAACGATTATCTGCAGAACGAGGGATGGGAGAAACTCCGGCTGCTGGCCGCCGAAGAGGAGGTGATGCCCGGCATTCGCGTATTCTGGGCCGGCGTACACCATCGCTCCTCCATGGCTGTTTGCATCGATACGGAGCAGGGAACGGTCCTCATTACCGACAGCTTTTTCAAGTACGGAAATCTGGAGCAGGGACACTACTTGGGCGTGATGGAAAGCATGATGGAGGCGGATGCCACCTGGAATCGCATCCGCAGAGTAGGCCGGATTATCGCGTCCATCTACGATCCCGAAGTTTTCCGGCGCTACCCCGGGGGCGTGCTGGCATGAGCTCGCGCCGATTCGAGAATCGAGTCGCGTTAGTGACCGGCGCCGGCTCGGGCATAGGCTTTGGAATCGCGCAACGTTTCGCCGCGGAAGGCGCCCGCGTGGCGCTGCTGGAGGTGGGCGAAGCCGCGGGCGACGCAGCCGCCGGACAGATCCGCGCTGACGGCGGGGACTGCGAATTCTTTCCAGCCGACGTGGCGCGCGAACCGGAAGTTGCCCGCGCCATCGGTGAAGTGGCGCACAGGTTCGGGAGCGTCGATCATCTGGTAAACAACGCCGGCATCGTGCTCGTGAAATCGATCGAAGAATCGAGCGTCGAGGAATGGGACCGCGTGATGGACGTGAACGTAAAATCCGTCTTCCTGACCGTGAAACATCTGCTGCCTTTGCTGCGCGCCTCGTCCGGGTCCACGATTGTAAACATCGGGTCCGTCTCCAGTTTCGTTGGACAGAAGCACACACCCGCGTATGTCGCCTCCAAGGGCGCCGTGGCCACGCTGTCAAAGGCGCTTGCTCTCGATCTCGCCGAATACGGCATTCGAGTGAACTGCGTTTGCCCGGGAATTACCGATACTCCGATGTTTCGCTTTCACGTCAGCCAGACCGCCGATCCGGAACGCACGTTGCGCGAGCGAACCATTCGCGTCCCGTTAGGACGGCTCCTCACACCAATCGATATCGCGAATGCGGTGCTGTTTCTATCCAGCCCTGAATCATCCGGAATCACGGGCACAACGTTGCTTGTCGATGCGGGCTATCTGGCGGCCGCCGAGTGGCCGGCCTTATAGACGCCGGTCAACAGTGCTGAGTATTCGGCCGCTGTGTATTCGGCCGCTTGACATCCACACCCCGCGGCGATATTTTGTTCACAACAACGTCGTAACACGGGGATGAAAATGTTTCAAAATCGATTCGCTCTTTTCACGTTCGCGCTGCTGTTCTGCGCGAACGCTTTTTCCCAGGAATTTCGCGCCACCCTTATTGGGCGCGTCACAGATCCGCAGGGCGCTGTGGTGCCCGGCGTAAAGATCACCGCCACGCTACTCAACACCGGCGCGAAGTCCAACACCGTTTCCGGCTCCGACGGCCAATACACGCTGCCATTTCTTCCGCCCGGCGCTTACAACGTCACTGCCGAGGTGTCCGGATTCAAAACCTTCGTCCGGCAGGGCCTGCCGGTCAGCACTGGGGACCGCATCGGTCTGGACATAAAACTTCAGCTCGGCGAAACAAGTGAGGCCATCACGGTGACAGGCGATGCGCCGCTGCTCGACACCACTACCGCGACCGCCGGCCAGGTCATCACATCGCGTCAAATAGAGGACTTGCCGATGAATGGCCGCACTCCGCTGGTGCTGGCGCAGCTTGCGATGGGCGTCGTTCCCAATAGCGACCCAAAATTCAACCGGCCGTTCGATAACGCCGGCCCATCCGGGTTTTCCATGGGCGGCGCTCCGTCGCAATCGAATGAGCTGCTGATCGACGGCGCTCCCGACACCACCGGCGATTCGCGCGTCGCCTACAATCCGCCCGTCGATGCGGTGCAGGAAGTCCGCGTCCATGCCTTCGAGGCCGACGCCGCCTACGGCCATACCGGCGGCGGCACCGCCAACGTAGTGCTGAAGGGGGGCACCAACGACTTCCACGGCAGCCTGTACGAGTTCAATCAGACCTCCGCGCTCGACGCCACGCCGTTCTTCACCAACAAAGCCGGCTTGAAAAATCCGGTCAGCCGGTATAACCAGTGGGGCTTTACCGCCGGCGGGCCGTGGTTGATTCCCAAGGTGTACAACGGTCGCAACCGCGTCTTCTGGTTCTTCGGTTGGGAGGGAATCAACGATTCGTTTCCCGAGCCGCTTACCGAAACCGTCCCCACCGCGGCCGAACGCGGCGGCGATTTTTCGGCGCTCTTGAGGCTCGGTTCCAATTACCAGATCTACGATCCGTCCACCGGCGCCGCGCAAGGTTCGCGCATCGCCCGCCAGCCGCTGACGGGCAACGTAATCCCGGCCAGCCGCATCAGTCCCATCGCGCTGAATGTTCTGAAATTTTATCCGCTGCCGAATCAGGCCGGCACCAGCGACGGCAAGAATAATTATCTGGCCAACACCGTCCGCGCCGACACGTACAACGGCGAAATCGGACGTCTGGATTTTAATATCAGCGACCGTCATAAGCTGTTCTGGGATTTCCGCCATAACGACCGCATTGAGGACCGCAACAATTACTTCAACAATATTGCCACCGGCCGCGCGCTCGGGCGTATTAATTGGGGTTCCACGCTCGACGACGTTTTCACGTTAACGCCCACCACCGTGCTCGATGTCCGCATGAACTGGACTCGCTTCATTGAGGGCACGAATCCGTACGGCCAGGGCTTCGACTTCACGAAGCTGGGTTTGCCCTCCAGCCTGAAAGCCCTTTCGCCGAATCTGGAATTTCCGCGATTCAGTTTCAGCTCCATCTCCGAAACTGAAACCGACACGGCCGGCAGCACTCCGTTTGACGTCTATCAGATTTTCGGAACGGTGGTCAAAATTGCCGGCAATCACAGCCTGAAAATGGGGACCGATTTGCGGCTGTACCGCGAGAGCAGCGTCGGCTACGGCTATTCGAGCGGCCAGTACACGTTCAACAGTAATTGGACCCGGGGTCCGCTCGACAACTCGCCGGGATCTCCCTTCGGACAAGACGTCGCCGCGTTCCTGTTGGGGTTGCCGACCGGCGGCGGCTTCGACCTGAACGCCTTCCGCACCAACCAGGCCGATTACTACGCGCTGTTTCTGCAGGACGATTATCGCGTGAAGCCAAACCTGACGTTGAACCTGGGCCTGCGTTACGAACGCGACCTGCCCACCACCGAGCGCTATAACCGCTCCGTCAACGGCTTCGACACCACCACGCCCAACCCCATCGCCGCGGCTGCCATCGCGGCCTATGCGCAACATCCCATTCCGGAAATTTCACCCAGCCAGTTCAAGGTTCCCGGCGGCCTCCTGTTCGCCAGCTCCCAGAACCGCGATATCTACCACACGCAGGCGCATTACTTCAGTCCGCGCTTCGGCTTCGCTTGGACCCCCCACGCGCTCAATGGAAAAACCGTCATCCGCGGCGGCGCGGGCGTGTTCCTGTTCCCGTTCGGAACCACCGGCGTCAACCAGCCCGGATTCAGCCAGACCACTTCGGTCGTGCCCACGTTGAACAGCTATCTGACGCCCTCCGCCACCCTCGCCAATCCGTTCCCCACCGGCATCGAGCAGCCGCTCGGAGCCTCGCAGGGATTGGCCACGTACCTCGGCAAGGGCCTTACGTTTTCCGATCCAAACCCGTTAAATCCATACTCCGTCCGCTGGGAACTGGACGTCCAGCACGAGCTGCCCGGCCACATGGTGCTCGAAGTTGCCTACATCGGCAATCACGCCGTGCATTTGCCCGAAGGCTCGACGCCCAGCAATAGCAACAACACGCAGTTGAACTACACGCCCGGCCAGTATGCGAGCCGCTCTCCGGTGCGTGATCAGGCCACCATCGATCGCCTCTCGGCCTTGGTGCCCAACCCCTTTGCCGGCTTGATTCCGGGAACGTCTTTGAACGGCAGCACGGTCGGGTTGCAAACGCTACTGCAAGCCTACCCGGAGTTCGGCGGAATTTCGCTCCAGAGAAATCCCGGCGGTAGCTCGTACTTTGAGAGCATGGACGTCCGCCTGGAGAAACGGTACTCCAGCGGCTTCAATCTGCTGTTCAACTACACCTATTCGAAATTGATTGAGGAGGTGCGGCTGCTCAATGACTTCGATCTCTCTCCGGAGACGCGCGTATCGGGAGACGACCGGCCGCAGCGCGTGGTCGTCAGCTCCAGCTATGAGCTGCCTTTCGGTCGTGGCAAGCGGTTCCTGTCGTCGTCGCATGGAGTGGTCAATGCCATCGCCGGCGGCTGGGTGCTCAACGGCATCTACACATATCAGCGCGGCGCGCCGCTCACCTGGGGCAACGACATTTTCTACGGCGGCAACCTGAACCTGAATCCGCGTCAGGTGAACGGCCCGGCGTTCGACACCGCGCGCTTCAACACCAACAGCCAGCAGCAGCTCTCCGACAATATCCGCACGTTCCCGACGCGCTTCGGTAACCTGCGTCAGGATGGCGCCAACAATTTCGACCTTTCCCTCATCAAGAACATCGCGATTAAGGAGCGCGTCCACTTCCAGTTGCGCTTCGAGTCTTTCAACGCCCTGAACCATCCAGAGTTCGACACGCCAAATTTGAGTCCGACCAGCTCCAGCTTCGGTTTAATCACCAATCAACCCAACCTGGCCCGCAATATCCAGCTTGGCGGCCGGCTGGTCTGGTAGGCGAACAGCCCGCCCGCGCATTCCGTCTCTACTCGTACCGCAAAGCCTCCATCGGATCCACGCGAGCCGCCCGCCGCGCCGGCACATACGCCGCCACCAGCGCGATCGCAATCATCGCGACGCCCCCGAATACCACCGGGGCCGCGCTCTTTACCGGCAAATCCGGGATCAGACTTCTGGCGATGCGCGTTCCCCACAGCGCCATCGGCGCCCCGACAGCCAACCCCGCGCAAACCATCCCCAGCGCATCTGCAAGCACCATCCTCATCACGCGGCTTGATGTCGCACCCAGCGCTACGCGGATGCCGATCTCGTTGATCCGCCGCGCCACCGTGTACGCCAGCAGCCCGTAGAGACCAATGGCCGCCAGCAGCGCTCCCAGCGCGCCGAACATGCCCGAAAGCGTCGCGATCAGCCGCTCCGGAACAATCGACGCGTCCACTTGATCGGCCATTGTAGTGAGCCGCACCACCGGTACGGTCTTCAGAAAATCGCGAATCGTCCGGCGCACCGCGGGCGCAACCGTCTCCGGGTCCACGCTGGTCCGGAGCGCAAAACTAGAATGCGGATCGCCCTGCTGGAACGTGTCGAGGTACATCGTGCGCGGGGGTGCTTCGCGAATCTCGTAATACTTCGCGTCGCCTACCATTCCCACAATTTCGTACGGCTTTTCGTCGCCGTCCAGCGTGACGTGCTTTCCGATCGGGCTGCTATCGCCGAAATAATAGCGCGCCATGGCTCGATTGACAAGCGCCACGCGCGGGCGGTTCTGGCCGTCGTCCTGGAAGTTGAAGTCGCGCCCGGCGGCGAGAGGTGTCCCGAGCGTCTCAAAGTATCTCGGCGCAACCCAGCTTAAAGAAACGTAGCGTCGATCTTCGGGCTGCTCCCGGTAGCCCTCCACCGTTGCAAAACGGCTGGCGCCCGCGCCCGACAGTGGAGTCGGCGCGCACAGCGTGGCCGAACGCACGCCCGGAATGGTTTCCAGCCGCTCCAACAGTGCCTGGTATGCGCAAAGGGTGCGGCGCGCACCACCAAGTGAGGCAGGAACTGTTTCGCGCCGCGCTCCGTATTGCGCGTGTTCCTCAGAAGGACAAGCGTGCGATAGTCTCTCGCCGTTGTATCCGCTGTGCGCCGGATCGAGATTCACCAGCAGAAGGT
>JBDTAT010000100.1:0-4238 GCA_039924505.1 Bryobacteraceae bacterium | reverse complement strand
CTGCGCCGGCGACGGGCGCCTTCGACCAGGATGCGATGCATGGCCTCGGCGGCGGCGGCGAAGAAATGGCCGCGACCGTTCCAGTACCTTGTTTGCTCCGTGTTCACCAACCGAAGATAGGCCTCGTGGACGAGGGCCGTCGCCTGTAACGTCAGGCCGGGCGCTTCGTGGGACAGTCTCTGCGCCGCCAGTCGGCGCAACTCGTCATAGACCAGCGGCAGCAACTCGTTCATGGCATCCTTGTCGCCATGCCCAATTTGCTCCAGTAACCGGGTGACTTCACCGGGCGCGTCCATATCGGGGCCTCGGAGGGATTATAGCGCGAGTTGCACGCGAACGGCCGAAGCTCCGCGTTGGGCTTTTGCCGAAGCGGGCGGGTTCTCGGAAACTGCGCAAAACGGAGTGCGCCGCGAAACCGTTTCCGCCCCGGACGAGGGTGCGCGCCGCGCCCTTTGGCTTCTCAGGAAATCCGCACCGGCTCCTCCGCCGACGCCGAGAGATTACTGTGGAAGCGGCTATAGCTGAAATAGATCACCAGACCGATCGCCATCCACAATAGGAACGCTTTCCAGGTTAGAGAATCCAGGCTCAGCATCAGGCCGAAGTTCACCAGGATACCGAGGATCGGCACCAGCGGCACGAGGGGCGTTTTGAAGGGCCGCGGCAGATTGGGTTGGGTCCGGCGCATGATGATGACGCCGGCGCACACCAGCACGAAGGCGAACAGCGTGCCGATGCTGGTTAAATTTCCGAGCTGCGAAATAGGCGTGAACGCGGCGCCCAACGATACGAAGATCATCAGCAGCAGGTTGGAGCGGTAGGGCGTGCGGAATTTCGGATGCAAATGGCTAAACAATTTCGGCAGCAAGCCGTCGTTCGACATGGAGTAGAACACGCGCGACTGTCCGAGCAGCATCACCAAAATTACCGACGTCAGGCCCAGGAGCGATCCCACTTTCATCAACTCGCCCAGCCACGGATAACCCTTCATGTGATCCACTGCCAGCGCGAGCGGAGCGGCCACGTTCAGATCCTTGTAATTCACCACGCCGGTCAGCACCATGGAGTACAGAATGTAGAGCACCGTACAAACGGCGAGCGAGCCGATGATGCCGATGGGCATATCGCGCTCAGGTTTTTTCGCTTCCTGGGCGGCGGTTGAAACGGCATCGAATCCGATGTACGCGAAAAAGATCATGCCGGCGCCGCGGAGCACGCCGCTCCAGCCGAACTCGCCGAAGGCGCCCCTATTCGGCGGGACGAACGGCGTATAGTTGGCGTAGTTGATAAAGAAATATCCGAGCGCGATGAACACAATCACCACCGCGACTTTGATGAAGACGATGACGGTATTCAAGCTGGCGGATTCCTGAATGCCAATTATCAGCACGCAGGAGATCGCGATCACGATGACAACGGCCAGTATATTGACGACTCCGGGACGCATATCGAAGGGAGACGCCAGCAGTGAGTTGGGAATAACAATGCCGAAATCCTTCAGAATGGACGCAATGGTTGCCGACCAGCTTACCGCGACGGTTGCGGCTCCCACCGCGTATTCCAGCACCAACGCCCATCCGATGACCCAGGCCAGCAGTTCGCCCATGGTGGCGTAGGCATACGTGTAGGCGCTGCCGGCAATCGGAATCATGGTGGAGAATTCGCTGTAGCAGAATCCGGCGAACGCGCAGCCGACGGCAGCGATAAGGAAGGAGTACACCAGCGCCGGTCCGGCATGGAGGGATGCCGCAACGCCGGTGATCGTGAAAATGCCCGCGCCAATGATTGCGCCGACACCCAATGCCACCAGCGCCGTCGCGCTGAGGGTGCGTTTCAGACCGCCGGCTTCACCCTCGCACTGGGCGAGAATCCGGTCGAGCGGCTTGACGGTGAAAAGATTCATGCGATGAGACTAGCACAGGTCCGGCGAGACGGGCCAGCGAACTTGCGGAACGCGGCTAAAAACTAACCCCGACCAACACCGCGGCCTGATTCTGGTTCGATTTTAGAACATCCCCCAGACTCGCGAAGTTTGCGAATCCCCACCGCGTGTAGCGGATCTCCGGAGAAATACGGATTAGCAGGAGCTTCACTTCCAACCCGGCGCCGAAGGTCAATCCGTAATCCGAGTTGTGATTCAAATCGCCAGGCTGATTCGACGATCCGGAAGAATTCAGCCCGCACAAATCCCCGCTACAGGTGAATAATTGGCGTACGCCGCTGAGCCGGCTGAACGTAGGACCGGCTTCGACGTAAGGCTTCAGAATCGGAATCCCCGGCAAGATGTGGTATTTCAGAAGGACCGGAAATTCCCACGAACTCGCAGTGGTGTGAGAGTTAAATATAGTGCTTCCAATGGAGCTGAAAGCCCGGTATTCAAAGTTTTTGTAGAGCGCGTCCACCTCTATGCTGAGATGAGCCGGCAGCCGCAGCTCGACGAACGGCCCCAGAGTATAGCGGTGCGTGTCCGCGGTGTACGACGTGCTCCCGTTAGCGATGTTGAATGCATCCGAGAGCGGCGCTCCGATTTTGAGTCCAACGCCCACCGGCTGGCAGTAAGCGGCGGCTGGAAGAAGTAGTATGGCGACGAGTAGAGCTTTCATACCCCTCTATTCTATTGGAGTTCTTTCACGCGGACGGGAAGACGCTACAATCACGGATGCATGCCGTCCCGCGCATTTTCCGCCATCCTGATCGTGGCGTCTCTGCCGTTGGGGCAGCGGGTTGCCGCGCAAAAGAGGCCCATTACAATTGAGGTGGCTACCGGCGGCGGCCGGGCGAGAGACAACGGTGGCGCTCCGGTTTGGCGGCCCGATGGAAAAGCGTTCGCGTTCGAGCGCGCGGATTCCATCTGGCTCTACGACCTGCCTGCGAAAAGCGAAAAGGAGCTGCTGCCGCTCGGGCCGCTGCGGAACGCCGCTACGCGGGAGACGAAATCGCGGGCATTCGATTGGCAAAACCGTCACGTACAGGAGGATACATTCCAGTGGACCGCCAACGGCGCGGCGCTGCTGATTGTGGCACGCGGAGACTTGTTCCTCTGGCATGCCGGGAGCGGAAAGTGGGATCAGCTCACTGCAACCCCCGCTTCGGAATCCGATCCAAAACTATCACCCGATGGCCGTTCGGCGGCGTTCCTCAGGGATCACGATTTGTATACGCTCGATTTGGCCACGGGGCACGTTACCCGTCTCACGTCGAACGGCACGCCCACGCTGCGAAACGGCGAACTCGACTGGGTTTATCCCGAGGAACTCGAACTGGGCACCGCGTTCTGGTGGTCGCCCGACTCGCGCAGCGTCGCCTATCTGCAGTTCGATACCAGCCGCGAGCCGCTGTTTCCCCACGCCGATCTGCTCGGAGCGCGCGCGGTCTACGAGCCGGAACGCTACCCGCGTGCCGGCGACCCTAATCCCGACGTGCGTCTCGGCATGGTTCCGGCTAACGGTGGCCCGACGCTCTGGTTCGACACCGGTGAGACGCGGGAGACCAGTCTCATTGCGCGGGTCGCGTGGAATCCGGACAGCCGCCGTCTGCTGGTTGAGCGCCTGAACCGGGTCCAGAACCGGCTGGACCTGCTGGCTGTGGACACTGCCAACGGCGCCGTCACGGGCATTTTGCAGGAGACCGATTCCTACTGGATCAACGTTCACGACGACCCGCGCTTTCTTAAAAACGGCGAGCAGTTTCTCTGGTCCAGCGAGCGCGACGGATACCGCCACCTCTACCTTTATTCCATCGACGGCAAAGAACTGAAGCGTCTGACCAAGGGCGATTGGGAAGTCACCGAAGTGGCCGGCGTCGACGAAACGAACGGCTTGGTCTACTACCTATCGAGCGAAACCAGCCCGTTGGAGCGGCAGTTCTATAGCGTAAAACTGAACGGGAAGAACAAGAAGCAGCTCTCGAACGGGGCCGGCACGCATGAAATTTCAATGAGCCCTGCTTGCGATTTTTATCTCGACACTTTCTCGAGTGTCACGCAGCCTCCGAGCCGCGTGGTGTATGCGAGCAACGGCGCCGAGCGCGCGGTGTTTCGCGAAGCCGACCGGCGGCTGGTTGAGAATTACGATCTTCCCGCGGCCCAATTCGTCACTGTGAAGGCGTCCGACGGCACGCAGCTCGACGGCCGGCTGATGAAACCGGCGGACTTTCAAGCCGGCAAGAAATATCCCGCTATAGTCGTCGTTTATGGTGGGCCGCAGGCGCAGGCGGTGCGGAACGAATGGGCGCCCATT
>JBDTAT010000099.1:0-8449 GCA_039924505.1 Bryobacteraceae bacterium | reverse complement strand
AGCTTACGAGAAGTACAATCTCTCCTGGATGGAGGATGTGATCCCGTGGCAATACACCGATCTGCTGGCGCACATCACGGCGGAAAGCCCCACCCCCATCCTGACCGGCGAAGACATCTATCTGAAGGAGGGTTTCATCAATCTTTGCGAGAAGCACGCGGTCAGTAAGATTCATCCGGATATCTCGACGTCGGGTGGAATCCTCGAGACGCATAAGATCGGCAACGCGGCCATGGAATACGGTGTGCCGATGGCGATGCACTATGCCGGACTGCCAATTGGCGCCATGGCAAGCGTTCACTGTGCGGCCGCGACGGAGAATTTCCTCGCCTGCGAAAATCACTCGCTGGATGTTCCGTGGTGGCAGGATTTGGTGGAAGGCATCGACAAACCCATCATCGACAAAGGATTCATTACCGTTCCCGACAAGCCCGGCCTGGGCGTAACGCTCAATGATGACGCCATGCGGCAACATCTGCTGCCTGGCACGGGATACTTTGAGCCGACTACGATGTGGGACCACGAACGGTCCGCCGACCGGCTGTGGAGCATGGCGCCTAAAACGCCGGCCAACGTGGGCTGAGAATGCGGTAATCGATTCGAGCGCCGTTGCTTCCGCGCGGGAACTTTTCCCGCTCCGCCGGGGTCTAACGGATTGGGTAGAATCGGAAGTGAGGCGGTAGGTGGCGGACACCACGGTTGGACTTCCCTTAAACGATTGCGCCGGGGCATACGATCTTGCGGCGGGCTCCAGCCAGCACGAAGAACAATGGCTGCTGGCCGGCCTGCGGGAAGGCGATGAGCGGGCGTATGAGTCGCTGGTTCTGCGCTTTCAGCAGCCGGTCTTCAATCTTGTCTATCGTCTGATGGACGAGCCTTCCGATGCAAGCGACGTGGTGCAGGAAGTCTTCCTCAAGGTATTCCGCAACGTGCGGGCGTTCCGCGGCCAAAGCAGCCTGAAGACGTGGCTCTACCGGATTGCGGTTAACGAAGCCTACAACCACCGGCGCTGGTTCAGCCGCCACCGCCGCCGCGAAACGGGTCTGGAGAGCGACGACGAAAATTCCCGCGGCTACGAGGAGACGCTCCGCGATCCGGGGCGGTCGCCGTTCGATCTGACCCTGGACCGGGAGACGCAGGCGCTGATCGAGACGGCGCTGGCGGAGTTGAACCCGAACTTTCGCGCCGTGGTCGTGTTGCGGGATATCGACGGTCTAAGTTACGAGGAAATTGCCGATGTGTTGCGCGTCTCGCCCGGCACCGTAAAATCGCGAATTCTGCGCGGTCGTGAGGGACTGCGGAAACTATTGGCGGGCCGGCTGGAATCGGCTCCGGAGTTGAACTGGACACCGCAGCCGGCGGATTGAAGCAGCGACGGTGGAGATCATCATGGCGTATTGCACGGCGACCCAAAAACTTTCGGAGTACCTGGACGGCGGACTTTCCGATCGGGAACGATGCGAAATGGTGCGCCACTTGAGCCAATGCCGCGAGTGCGCCGCCGCCGCCGCGGATTTGCGCCAGTTGCGGTCGGCGTTGCGCGGATTGGTCCGCCGCGTTCCGCCACCGCCGCTCGAAAGCCGTCTACACGCGATAGCTTCGCAAGCCGCCTCGCGAACCGCGGCCCGCGCGGCTTTGCCGCGCCCAATCGCACGCTGGCGCAATCGCGTTTCTCTTTCGCTCGACAATATCATGCGCCCGCTGGCCCTGCCGCTGGCCGGCGGATTGATGGCGGCATTAATGCTGTTTGGAATGCTGGCCCCCATCGCCGTGCCCTCCCGCCATTCCGGCGCCGATGTTCCCACCGTGCTTTCCACCCAGGCCAGCGTCAAAGGCATGGCGCCGATCGGGATGAGCGACGGCGATATGGTCGTCGATCTTACGGTGGACGATCAGGGCCGCATGGTAGACTACTCGATCGTCGAAGGGCAGAATCACATCCGGACGGAAGCGCTGCGCCGCAGCCTCGAAAACAGCCTGCTGTTCACCGAATTTAATCCCGCGACGTATTTCGGACGGCCCATGTCCGGGCGCATCCGGCTCTCGTTCCGGAGCAACCGGATCGACGTGAGAGGGTAGGTCCTCGGACCGGTGGGGCGCCGCCTCGGACAGCATTTCCTCCGCAGCCAATCGATTCTCGCGCGCATCGCCGGCGCGGCTTGCCCGGCGCCGTGCGATCTGGTTATTGAAATCGGACCGGGCAAGGGCGCCCTTACCGCGCACCTGCTGCAGCGCGCCGCCCGCGTAGTCGCCATCGAAGTGGATCCTGTGCTCATCCATTACCTGCGTCAACGCTTCCGTGAAGACCCTCGTTTGGAAATTGTCGATGGCGATGTTTTGAAAACGGATCTTGCCCAATGGGGACGGGCGGCGATTGCCGGTAATCTTCCGTACTACATCACGTCGCCGATTCTGGAGCGCGTGTTCGCTCTCGGCGCGGAGTGGTCGCACGCCGTTCTGCTGATGCAGAAGGAGGTGGCCGAACGGCTCGTCGCGCCGCCCGGGGTTCGCGCCTACGGCTACCTGACGGTGCAGACGCGATTGTTTGCGGTTCCGGAACTGTTGTTTCCCGTGCCGCGCGCCGCGTTCCATCCGCCGCCCAACGTGGAGTCGGCTGTCGTGCGCCTTACGCCGCGCAATGCGGCCGCCGAATTTGGCGTTGCCGACGCGGCAGGGTTCCTGAAGTTCGCCTCGCTTTGCTTCCAGCACAAGCGCAAAACGCTGCGCAATAATCTGGCCGGGGCCTATGGAAAGGAACGTGTGGATGCGCTGGCCCAGGCGAAGCGGCGCGCCGAGCAACTGTCGATGGCGGAACTGGCGGCCCTTTACCACGCTCTGTCCGGCTCCGCTGCGATATAATTTGGCCCGTGAGATCCTCTTCCCATTGCTTTGCGCCGTTGGCCCTGCTGTCGATCGTTCTCTCGGCCGTGGGCTGCTCGACGAGCCCTCCGTCGAAGCCGGCCCAGCCGGCGGCTGTTGCCCTGTCGCTGGAAACTCCGAGCGCGGTGTCGGTTCAGCATCACCCGCTCGGCAAGCAGCTTGAGCTGGCTGGATTCCGCATCGGCGAGCAGGCGGCCGGCAAGCTGAAGATCCGCTTCGGCGTCATCAATCACTCCGACGCGGACATCACCGATCTTGGCCTGAAGGTCTCGCTCAAACTGATTACCGCCAAGCCCACCGATCCGCCGATCTGCGTTTTCGAAGTGAAAGTGCCGGATCTCGGTCCGCAGGAAATGAAGGAGGTAATGGGCACGGCGTCCACCAAGCTGCGCGTCTACGAGCTCCCGGACTGGCAATTCATCCACGCCGATTTCGAGATCACGTCGCCGCCGGCCTCGTAGAATGTGAGGTCCATGAAGCCGCTGGTCTACGCGTTTCTGATCGCCGCCGCCATCATTCTCGGCATCGTAATTTACAAGTCCCGCGCTTCCGGCGGCCGGCTGCACGTGACTCCGGATGCCGCGCGCGAGATCGAAAAGGCGAAGCGGCGGTGAACTGCATGTTACGCTAGTATCGATGCCTGCGGCATACCTGCCGATCTTCCTGTTCGCGATCGTCGCCGTTCTGTTTCCAATTGTCACAATCGTTGTGGCGAAATTGATCCGTCCCTCTTCCCCGTCCCGAGTAAAACTGGAGGCTTACGAGTGTGGCATTCAAGCTGCATCCGGTTCCCGCGGACGGTACACAGTCAGCTTTTACATCGTCGCGATACTGTTCGTGATCTTTGACGTCGAGGCTGTCTTTCTGTTCCCCTGGGCCGTACGCTACCGGCAACTGGGATGGTTCGGCGTGGGGGAAGCGGCGGTCTTCCTCGCGTTTCTGATTGCCGGCTATCTGTGGGCGTACAAAAAAGGCGCTTTGGAATGGATGCGCGATTCATTGCGGGATTAGTTGGGAACGGAAGGTGGAATTGTGAGGTCTTGCCGGAGCGGATTCCCGTTGGGTTTGATTCTTCTGGCTTGCGCGGCGGCCGCGTGCGCAGCGCCGCAACTCCGTCTCACCGGCGCGGTGGTGGGGCCGATTTCCGTCGTCTCCGGTTCTAATGGGCCGGCGCAGTCCGTCGACACCGCCAACATCGGCGACGGCGCGCTGTCGCTGGCAGTGGCCTCTTCGGTCCCGTGGCTGGTTCCGAGTGTCGGGCAACCGCATAGCTGCTCGTTGCGCGGCAATTGCGTTCCGGTTGTGATTGCGCTTCAGACTTCGCCGCTCGCCCAGGGAACTTATACCGGCTTCATCACCGTCAGTGCGCCGGGCGCGCTCGACGCTCCGCAAACCATCAGCGTGACGGTAGCGGTCGGCGGCGCCATTCCTTCGAGCGTGCAACTCTACGTTCCTCCCGGCGGCTCCGGCAGTTTCAACTTCACCACCGGCAACCGGTTGGGCACTGCGGTGTCGAATCCGTCCGGTGTTTCGCTCACACTCGGGCTCTCCGGCAATGGCAGCTATCAATTTTCTTATCCATATGTGTTGACCGCGACTGCCGCGCCGGGAACGCCGGCGGGCGCGTATAAAGGATCGTTTACCGTCAGCGGCTCCAGCTTCGCGCCCGACAACAAGACCGTACCGGTGACGGTGAACGTCACCTCCCAGCCCATCGCCACTCCTAGCGCCGCATCCGTTCTTTTCCGTCTCGCCCAGGGCGTTGCGAAACAATCGACGGCTGTCGTGCTGACGAACAGCGGCGCGGGAACGCTGACGGTTTCGGCCGCGAGCGCTACCACGGCATCGGGTGGTTCATCCTGGCTCAGTGCGCAAGTGAACTCCAACATTGTCACGGTGACGGCCGACCCAACCGGGCTCGCCAACGGCGCCTATCAGGGTCAAGTCTCGGTGACCGGCAACGCCGCCAATCCCGTGAGCGTTCCGGTGGAACTAGATGTTATTCCGGCGGCTCCGGCATTCACGTATTTCAATGGCGTTGTGGACAACATCACGTTCCGCGGCGGGCAGAATCTCGCCGCCGGCGATATTGTTGCGCTGTTCGGCGAGCAGCTCACAACCGGCCCGATCCAAGGCGCCTCCATTCTGCCGCTTGGCACGCAGATGGGCGGAGCTGCGGTGCTGGTCAATAACGTTCCCGCGCCCATCTATTACGTTTCCTACAATCAGATCGACTTCCAAATTCCTGTCGATGCGGCTATCGGGGCCGGCACGGTGCAGGTGACGCGCGACGGTCAACCGGGCAATCTTATCTCCATCGGCATTGCTCCCAGCGCGCCGCGTCTGTTCCGGCTGAACATCGGCGACTACGGCCTGATCGTCAATCAGGATGGGAGCTTCCCGATTCCTGCGAAGCCGGGTTTGAACGCCCACGCTGCCAAGACCGGCGATGTGCTGACCGTCTACGCGCTCGGCCTGGGTGCGACGAATCCTCCAGTGATGAGCGGCGCCGGTGCACCCGCCACTGAGCCTTTCGCGCGTTTGGCCTCCGTGCCATCGGTGAACTTTGCGCCGAATTTATTCGACGGCGGCATCGTCGCCACGCCACAATTTGCCGGCCTGACGCCCAACTTCGTCGGTCTGTATCAGATCAACGTCGTGATTCCGGACGGAACGCCGTCCGGCGCGAACGTGCCATTGTTCGTCACAACTCCCGATGGCGTCAGCAACCCCGTGAACATCGCCGTCCAATGACCGGACGTCTTTACTACACAGACTGCTATCTGCGCGAGTTCCGCGCGCGCGTAATCGCGAGCGAAGGCGCGAAGGTTTATCTGGACCAGACCGCCTTTTATCCGTCCTCCGGTGGCCAGCCGTTCGACACCGGATCGCTCGGCGGCGCGCGCGTGGTGGATGTCATCGAGGAAGACGATCGCATCGCGCATGTGCTTGACGCTCCCATTGCGACGGGCGACGTGAAGGGCGAGATCGATTGGGACCGCCGCTTCGACCACATGCAGCAGCACACCGGCCAGCACCTGCTCTCGGCCGTCATGGTGGAACTGTACGATATCGCCACCGTCAGCTTCCACATGGGACAGGAGGTTTCGACCATCGACGTGGCGGCGGCCGCGCTGAGCCAAGAGCAGATTCTCCGTATCGAGCAGCGGGCCAACGAAGTCGTCTGGGAAAATCGCCCGGTCCGCATCTCGTTCCACGATTCGGGCGAGGCCATCGGCTTGCGCAAAGCATCGGAGCGCGAGGGCACGCTGCGGGTGGTCGCTATCGAAGACCTCGATCTTAGCGCGTGCGGCGGAACGCATCTCCGCGCCACTGGCGAGGCGGGTCCTATTCTTCTTCGCAAGCTCGATAAACTGCGCGGCAACGTGCGGATCGAATTTCTCTGCGGCGGCCGCGCCGCCGCCCGTGCGCGCGCCGATTACGACGCATTGGCCCGCATCGGAAGCGCCTTCTCCGCGCCGCTGGACGAAACGCCGGCGTTGGTGGAGGCGCAACTGGAAAAGGCGCCAGCGATGGAGAAAGCGAACCGCCGTTTGGCGGCGGAGCTGTCCGGTTTCCACGGACGCGCGCTCTACCAGGCCACCATTCCGGATGCCGGCGGTATTCGGCGCGCGGTTGAACATGGACCTATCGGCGACGATGTGCGCGCCAAAGCCCAGGCGTTTGCCGCCGGATCGAAAGCCACGTATCTGGCGCTCAGCGAGAATCCGCCCTCCGTGCTGTTGGCCGTGTCGTCCGATTCCGGCATCGACGCGGGCGCCGTGTTGAAGGCCGCGCTCAACAGAGTTGGCGGCCGCGGCGGCGGCAACGCCACGCTCGCCCAAGGCAGCGTTCCATCGAAGGAAGCGTTGGCCGCAGCCGCCGCCACTCTTCGAGAACAGTAGTTACGCCGGCTGTTGCTGCGTCATGCAATGCAGCGTGCCCAATCCGAGCACCAGATCGACCGAGTGAATTCCCACCACTTCGCGGTCTGGAAACACGCGCGCCAGCGTGTTCAGCGCCACGCGATCGTGCGCGTCGTTGAACGTCGGCATCAGCACCAGCCGGTTTGCGATGTAGAAATTCGCGTAGCTCGCCGGCAGCCGCTGGCCGTCGAAATAGACCGGCTCCGGCATCGGCAGTTTCACCACGCGCAAATCGCGCCGCGCCCGTAGAATCGCCAGATTCTCCCTCAACGGCGCATAATTTGCCTCGCCGGGGCGGGACTCGGCCGCGATCACTACAGTGCCGGGCGAAACAAATCGCGCCACGTCGTCCACATGCCCATGCGTGTCGTCGCCGGCGATTCCATTCTTCAGCCAGATCACTTCGCGCACGCCCAGATAATCGCGCAACATACGCTCCAGTTCAGGCCTTTCCAGTTCCGGATTGCGCGCTTGCACATTCGATAACAGGCATTCCTCGGTTGTCAGCAGCAGGCCGCGGCCGTTTACGTCGATGCTGCCGCCCTCCAGCACAACGCCCGGCTTCCATTGCCGCAGCTTCAGTTGTTTTGCCAGCACATCGGACGCCGCGTCGTCTTCGCGCCAGTTGCCGTACTTGGCCCAGCCGTTGAAACGCCAATTCGTGACCGCCACTTCGCCGGTCCGATTCTTGACGAACAGAGGGCCATAGTCGCGCGTCCAACTCCGGTTTGTCCGGTGATGGATGAACTCGACTGCGGCGGCGTCCGCTCCGGATTTCGCGAGCACTCGCCGCGCACGCTCCTCGGTGTCGCGGTCCGGCACGAGAATGCGCACGCGCTCGGTTCGCGACAGATGCCGGACGATCTCGCCATAGACCCAGGCGATGGGCGCGAACTTTCCCGGCCAATCGGTCTTTTCATGCGGCCACGCCAGCCACGTCGCGGCGTGCGGCTCCCATTCGGCCGGCATCCGGAAGCCCAGTTGTTCCGGCGTCAATCGCGCCACCGCCGCAACAGCGGATCGTAGGCGTCAATGCGGCGGTCCCGCAGAAACGGCCAGTTGCGCCGCACCTCTTCCATCCGCCGCGGATCGCACTCCACCACCAGCGTCTCTTCGCGGTCCGTCGAAGCCTCGGCAATGACCTGTCCGAACGGATCGGCGACGAATGACGATCCCCAGAATTCCAGCCCTTGCTCCGGCGGCCCTTCGTAACCCACGCGATTCACCGCCGCCACATAGACGCCATTGGCGATCGCGTGCGAGCGCTGGATCGTCTTCCACGCATCCAGTTGCGCCGCGCCATGCTGCGCCTTCTCGGAAGGATGCCACCCGATGGCCGTCGGGTAGAACAGAATATTCGCTCCCGCCAACGCGGTGGCTCGCGCGGCCTCCGGATACCACTGATCCCAGCACACCAGCACGCCGATACGGCCGAAGCGCGTGTCGAAGTTGAGAAAGCCCAAATCGCCCGGCGTGAAATAATATTTTTCGAAGTACAGCGGATCGTCGGGGATGTGCATCTTGCGGTAGATCCCCGCAATCTCTCCGTCGGTGCCGAGCACCGCCACGGTATTGTGATAGAGGCCGGCCGAGCGGCGTTCAAACAGGGACGCAATGATCACGATTTTCAGTTCGCGCGCGAG